>JAWWQA010000539.1:0-2684 GCA_033854695.1 Rubrobacteraceae bacterium | reverse complement strand
GATGAAGGAGGTTGTGGAGGCGGGCAAGACCGTGCGTCTCTGGATCTCGGAGGCAACGCTTGGGCAGATCGAGAAGGCCCACGCTCTGCACCCGGTCTCGGCGGTGCAGTCGGAGATGTCGCTGTGGACCCGCGACTGGATCGAGGCGGGCGTCGTGAGCTGGTGCGCCGAGAATGGCGTCGCCTTTGTTCCCTATGCTCCCTTAGGCCGCGGCTATCTGACCGGGGCACTCTCCTCCCGCGAGGGCTTTGACGAGAACGACTTGCGCGCCCACAACCCGCGATTTAGCAGGGAGGCGATGGAGGGGAACCGCCGCATGGTGGAGACGGTGAAGGCCGTTGCCGAGCGACTCGGTGCCACGCCTGCGCAGGTCGCCATTGCCTGGACTTTGGCGCAAGGGGAACACGTGATACCCATCCCAGGCACGAAGAAGATGCGCCGCCTGGAGGAGAATGTCGAGGCGGCCGACCTCGACTTGCCGGAGGACGCCCTTGCCGAACTTGACCGGATACCTGCGTCTGTTGCCCCCCGCTACTGATGATCTCGGGCAGGCGGCGGCTACCATGAAGGGAGAGCTTTGGAGCGAGGCTGGCTGTGCCGCTCGGCTACGCCCCATGGTGCTGACAGCGAGCTTCGTCTCGATCATATGGGGACTCGCTGTACAGCCAAGATGATAGGCTCAACGGGGAGGCTAAACTTACGATGATCAACCTGCGGAGATTAGTAGCAAGGAGGTGTTTGAGGGCGAAAAGCCTAGTGTGCCTATGAAGATCGGAGAAAACATCGAAGCCCTCGAGTTGCCCATGAACCTGATGGGTCAAAGCAGCATCATATATCCCGCTCTGTTGTGGGACTCGGATGGGGCCACGCTGGTCGATACCGGAATCCCGGGACAACTGGATGCCATAAGACAGGGAATCGAAAACGCCGGCGTTGATTTCCAGAGTATTAATCGAATCGTTTTGACCCACCAAGACATTGACCACATAGGAGGGCTGCCGGAGATCCTCCGCGCCCACGGGGGGAAGGTCGAGGTCTTGGCTCACGAAGAGGACAAACCCTACATCGAGGGCGACAAACCCTTGATAAAGATGAATCGCGAGCGCCTAGCCCAAATGATGGAAGGCCTGCCCGAACCGCAACGGCAACAGCTTGAGCGGATCTTTTCTGCGCCTCCTTCGGGCAAAGTCGACCGCACCCTGCACGACGGCGAAGAGTTGCCTCTTCACGGTGGCATCGAAGTTATCCATACACCCGGACATACACCGGGACATCTCAGCCTGTTCGTCAAAAAAGCGAGGCTTCTGATCGCGGGTGACGAATTGAGGGTCGAAGAGGGTGAGTTGGTCGGGCCGAGCGAGCGGGCTACGCCAGACATGGAAAAGGCCAACGCCTCGCTCAGGAAGCTAACCGACCACCCAATCGACTATGTACTCTGTTACCACGGTGGCTTTTATGGTCCCAATGCCTCCGAGAAGATCGCTCAATTGAGCGCAAGGGCCAACGGAAGATAACGCCTTACAGTCGATACCGTGGCCCCGGTCCTCATCGAGGGGAGGTACCCTGCTGGGAGACGAAGAGTCGCAGCAGCAGCTCGTTGGGAGCGTCCCAATAAAGCGGCTGGTAGGGAAGGTCGGAGAAGCTGTTCTCTCGCTCGTGCTGAATCCTTTTATCACGGTCCGAACCGTCTCCGTTGACGGCGGGATGTATCAGCGCTGACGCAGGAGGTGGAAAAATGGGAAAGCTGAACGGAAAGGTGGCCGTCGTGACCGGCGGCGGCCGGGGCATAGGACGGGCTATAGTCGAGGCCTATCTGGAGGAGGGCGCACACATAACGCTGACCGCGGCTCGGGAGAAGGCCGAGATAGAGGGCATTGTCCGGGAAGCCGGACCCGAAAGGGCACTCGCGCTCATGGCCGACGTTACCAACCCGGAGGAGTGCGAGCGGGTGGTAGCCGAGACGGTGGAACGGTTCGGCGAAGTGAACGTGCTGGTCAACAACGCCGGGCGTGGGATGAAGTATGTAAGCCCGGATTTCCTCACCGAGCCAACGCGCTTCTGGGAGACGGATCCTAAGACGTGGAAGATGGTCGTGGACACCAACGTCAACGGTCCCTTTTTCATGGCTCGGGCGGTGGTGCCCCGGATGTTTAAGCAAGGCGGCGGAAGTATCATCAACGTCAGCATGAACTACGAAACTATGAAGCGCAGGGGCTTCTCGCCCTACGGGCCGTCGAAAGCGGCACTCGAGTCAGAGTCGATCATCTGGGCGCGAGACCTCGAGGGCACCGAGATCCGGTTGAACGTCGTCCTACCTGGCGGGGCGACCGAGACCGGGATGATTCCAGCGGGAGTAACCAGCGAGGTACGCTCGCAATTGTTGCCTCCCAAGATCATCGGAGCGCCCGCCGTCTACCTGGCCTCCGACGACTCCCGACACCTGAACGGCCGCCGTCTCGTCGCCACTGAGTGGTCGCCCGAGAATCCGGAAGGCCGTCCCGCAGCTGACGGGCTTGGGGTGTAGAGGATTGCCTGCTCTATTCTATTTCGAGCCACCGTATATCCTTCTTCTTTCAAGCGAACCGTGAGGTTAGTTCACTCTTCCTAGGAAAGCTATGAAGTAGCCCGTAGGAAGATGGGTGGGATGTGGGCCAAAGACGTTTGCAAGGCGGGCTAGACGGTGA
>JAWWQA010000538.1:0-3320 GCA_033854695.1 Rubrobacteraceae bacterium | reverse complement strand
CGCCCCGACGACCGGGGCGAGGTCGTACGGGCGTACGCGCCGTACGCGATCATCATCGTGGTGTTCGTCCTGGCGCAGATCAATCCCATCAAGGGCTGGCTGGACGAGCCGACCAAGATCGTCAATTGGCCCGGCCTGCACCTCACCACCGCCGCCGGTAAGGCGTCCACCCTGCCGCAATTCAAGATCAATTATGTGAACGCGGCGGGAAGCCTGCTGTTGGTCTCCGGGGTGCTGACCGCGATCGCGCTGAAGGTCAGTGTGAGGCGGGCGTTCCGCGCGTACTGGGCCACTCTCGTACAGCTGCGCTGGGCGATCGTCACCGTCATGGCCGTGCTGGGACTCGCGTACGTGATGAACGCCTCCGGGCAGACGATCACGCTGGGAACCTGGATGGCGGGCGCGGGCGGCTTCTTCGCCTTCCTCTCCCCCGTGCTGGGCTGGCTCGGCACGGCGGTAACGGGCTCCGACACCTCCTCGAACTCACTGTTCGGCGCCCTGCAGGTGGCCGCGGCGGGCAAGGCCCACCTGTCCCCCGTGCTGATGGCGGCCTCGAACAGCTCCGGCGGCGTACTCGGGAAGATGGTCTCCCCGCAGAACCTCGCGATCGCCGCCGCCGCCGTCGGCATGGACGGAAAGGAAGGCGACATCTTCCGGCGCGTGATCGTCTGGAGCCTGGTGTTCCTCGCCGGAATGTGCGTGCTCGCACTGTTGCAATCCGTAGCGGTCCTGTCGTGGATGGTGCCCTGACCGTTTGTCATCGGCCCAGTGGCGGCATTTTCGTTGAAAGTTGCGCTATGTTTTGGGCTCTTGATCAGCGTCGGCCCGCGCCTACCTGCCCTAACGTCACGGAGCGCATCCGACCGCGACCCGGACGTGGAAGGCCATGGCACGGAGTCAGTACTCACCGCCCGATCATTCGCACAGCCATTCGCATAGAAGGCAGAAGCAGGCCCGGCACGCCGCCCGTCTCGGTATCGCGGGCGGCGTGACCGGGGTGCTCGGGGTGGGCGCGATCGCCGGTCTGATCCTCGTGCTCCGCGCCCACGCCGACCAGACCGCGCCCATCCCGCGGACCGTGGCGGAACGCACCAGCGCCTCACGCACGCAGGCCCCGGTGCCGGGCGCCTCCACCGGCGTACGCAGCCTGTCCCAGCTCAAGACGGGCGCCAAGCTGGACGTCAGCACCCCGGACGGGTTCTCCTACTCACTGGCCGCGGTCAAGGGCGGGACCTCCGACCGGCCGCTGGCCAGCACCCGGACCCCGCCTCCGCACAGCACGACGCTCGGCTACATCGACTACGTGATCACCAACACGGGCACCGAGCCTGCACTCCTGGACTTCCCGGCCGACCTTTTCGTCAAGCGGTCGCTCGTGCCGTCGAAAACCCGCTGCATGCCGCAGCCGGGAGCTCCGGCGGACATGTGCACGCTCCCCGACCACACGGACGTGGTGAACACGCTCGGCTTCGCACCGCCGCGATCCGAGGACGAGGACCAGTACATCCCGGCGGGCGCCAGCTACCTCGTGAGGGTCGCCACCGACATGCCGGTGAGCACCTCCGCGTCCCAGCGCGACCTGGGGTTGTACGTCTGGAACCCGCGCTTCACGCCCGACCGGCGGGCCGTCGAGGTTCCCTTCCCCTGACCAGGTGAGATTTCAATGAGAAACGGCCACGTAACCGGCTGAACAGGTCCAATGCGGAGCTACCGTCGATGACGTGCGCATTCTGGTCGTTGACGACGAACCCGCAGTCCGCGAGTCCCTCGCGAGCAGCCTCACGTTCGAGGACTATGAGGTCATCACGGCCACCGACGGCCTATCGGCGCTGGACGAGCTCGACCGTACCCGCCCCGATCTGGCCATCCTCGACGTGCTCATGCCGCGCATGGACGGCCTGACCACGTGCCGCCGCCTGCGCGCCCGCGGGGAGACGCTTCCGGTCCTGATGCTGACCGCGCGCGACACGGTCGGCGACCGGGTGACCGGCCTGGACGCCGGCGCCGACGACTACCTCGTCAAACCGTTCGAGCTGGACGAGCTGCTCGCGCGGGTCCGGGCGCTCCTGCGCCGCAGCGTGGTGACGGTCCGCGGCGACGACGTGCTGGAGTACGCCGGGTTGCGGATGAACACCCTCACCCGCGAGGTCACCCGCGACGGCCGTGCCCTGGAGCTCACCCGCACCGAGTACTCCCTGCTCGAGCTGTTCCTCACCCACCCGCGCCAGGTGCTGACCCGCGAACAGATCCTGAAGGCGGTGTGGGGGTTCGACTTCGAGCCCTCGTCCAACTCCCTGGACGTGTACGTGATGTACCTGCGGCGCAAGACCGGCGAGCCGCGTCTCATCAACACCGTGCGCGGCGTCGGCTACGTACTGCGCGCCCCATGAAGGAGGGCTCGTGAGACGGCACCTGTCCCTGCGCGCCCGGCTGGCGGTACTGACCAGCCTGGCGGTGGCGGTGGCGGTCGCCGCCTGCGCGGTCGGCTGCTGGTTCGTCGTACGCGGGCGGCTGATGGACCAGCTCGACCAGTCACTGTCGGGGCCGCGCGGCGGCGGACCACGGGCCGCCGATCTGCGCTCCGCGGGCCAACAGGGCAGCCTCTGTGACGACCCACCGCCCGGCGACCGGCTCGGCGGATTCCTGCCCACACTCCTGGTCGTGAGCCGGGACGGCACCGTATGCAGCCCGCCCCGCACCACCATTCCGCTCAAGGTCTCCCCCGACGACGTCGCCATCGCCCGCGGGCTGAAGGGGGCCACCTACCGCGACGGCACCCTGACGGACGGCACGCCGGTGCGTGTCTTCACCCGCCCGGACCAGCCCGGGGTCGCGGTGTCCGTGGCCAAACCGCTCACGCAGGTGACCGACTCGCTGAACGGGCTCGCGCTACTCCTCCTCGCCCTGTCGGCGGTCGGCGTGGTCGGGGCGGCGGTCGCGGGCCTGCTCATCGCGCGTGCCGGGCTGAAACCCGTGGACCAGCTCACCGACGTGGTCGAGCACATCGCCCGCACCGAGGATCTGGCGACGACGATCCCGGCGGGCGGAACGGACGAGATCGCAAGGCTGAGCCGGTCGTTCAACAGCATGACCCGCGCTCTCGCCGGGTCGCGGGAGCGCCAGCAGCGGCTGATCGTGGACGCCGGGCACGAGCTGCGCACGCCCCTGACCAGCCTGCGGACCAACGTCGACCTGATGCTGCGCAGCGAGACGACGGGCCGGCCGCTGCCCGACGCCGACAAGAAGCGGCTGCTGGTCAACGTGAAAGCCCAGCTCGTGGAGCTGTCCAGCCTCGTCGGCGACCTGCTCGACCTGTCACG
>JAWWQA010000537.1:0-3786 GCA_033854695.1 Rubrobacteraceae bacterium | reverse complement strand
TCTAGAGAGAAGGTTTTAGGTGGCCTTCAGATCGGGAGGATATTGTTTATCAGGATAGGGGACAACTTGGGTTATCTAGAGATAGGCATGCTTTTTAGGCCCTTTCTTAAGAACCTGGGACCTAGCGAGAAATTGTTAATAAATACATAATATGGGTACAAGAAACTATACGCACTAATCATACTTTCGGTCAGCAAAGATCCTCCTAAAGGAGGATGCAGTCTTAGGGCCAAGGTGGTTTTATGAGATCAACTAGATAGAAGCGATCTACGGAGATCGCTGCAGAGACAGGAGGTAGCGTTTATGAGGCGCATCAAGTTGGTTCTTGCGGTAGCCAGTATGGCGGTGCTGTTAGTAGCTTTCGCCGCCCCCGCCATGGCGGATGACTTCAACCACCATTTCTTTGACAACCCCAACCACTTCTTCAACCCCTTCAACAACGATAACGGCATCTTCCAGTCAAGTGAACAGAATGTACAGAGTGGGGACTCCAGCCAGACGTTCAACGTCACCGGTGGGGGTGACAACTCCAATTCATGCCAGGGGGTACAGGGCATCTCCAACACCGGTAACTCGGTAAACTCCACGAACGTCCTGCAGTCTAATCCTTCCTTCGACGGCTTCAACAACGGCTTCTTCCACCCCTTCTTCAACCAAGACGAAGTCGGGGTCTTTAATAGCGGTAACTTCGAGATAAGCCCCACATCTACGACGACGTGCACGCAGTCGGTCAATCAGGCAGCGAGTGCAAGCGGCTAACCGCTATCCACAAGCGAGGGTTATGTATAAGGACCGGGGCTTAGAAAACCCCGGTCCTTTTTCGTGCGCGCATAGATCCTTCATTGTGCCCGTATTCTTCTGTAAATTGGTGAGTCGCTAGGAACGGTGGCCACAATGAAGGAGATTATATTAGCAGTAACCACCGCTGCTGATAGGATTACAGGTTAGGGGTCTGGTGCTCTAACAATAGCTTATATGGACTTGGCGTTAGTTACCTGATCTTGGGATTTTACTCTAGGTGGTTTTCTTGTACCGTACTCTCAAAAGACCAGCCGCTCGATCTGACAATGGGTTAACAAGGGCAGGATTATAACTCCGCCCTCTTTTGTGCTCGCCATCGAGATACCTGCGCCCGAGTAGCTTCGGAAAACTCTGACTGTTTTCTTAGCAACCTCTTAAGGTCGGGGGGCACAATGAGATGGTAGCTTCTTTTCTACCCAAGGAAGCTACCATTTCCCTCTAGCGCTGGGCTTCCAACCTTCCCAGCGCTTTTCTTCTCCGACTTTTTGTGCAGGAATCCAGGTGGCTTGGAGGAGTATCAGTAGCAGCTCACAATTCTCGAGCGCTCTCCATCTACTTGACAGAAGTACATAGGTATATTTAGAATATAGTCATTAACTTGGTGCCCACTCCTCCTTTCCCTTTCCCCACCTGTGAATGGGCACCAGGCTCTTCTTTATCGATCAAACCGACGTTACGAAAGATACCGCGTGAGAGAAACAGTACACACCTACAACCCCTAGCAGTGTCCTGGTAGACCGCAAGGAGTATGAAGGGCCACTATTTCTTGAGCCAATTCTGGTAGCCCCACACCACCAATGATCCTAGAGCACCACTACTCAATAGAGCAGCCATCTCTTGCCATACAACGTGAGTCATTAGTTGGTCACCACCTTTTGTCTTCTAATGCACTGAGGTCGGCAATATAGGGAGAACGGCTCGAATAAGCAATACCACATCTTCTTAATATCTCTCGTAAAGGCACCCTAACCATACGATTGAAGGTATATTAGATGCTGAGCATGTGGTTTTGATACTCGTGGTTCGGGAATATGAGGTAGTGTAGAGCTAGTCCCTCGAACAAAGGAGTTGAAAGATGGGGATCATAGCCTGGATCGTGCTGGGGCTCATAGCCGGTTTGCTGGCCAAGTTGGTAGTTCCGGGGCCCGATCCTGGGGGAATAATAGTTACGATCATCATCGGCATCGTAGGCGCGATCTTGGGAGGTTTCATCGGGCAGCTCTTAGGCTTTGGGGGGGTAAATGGGATCAACCTGGGTTCGATCCTATTGGCAGTAGTAGGGTCGGTCATACTGCTACTTATCTACAGAGCGGTTGCAGGTCGAGCAGTCTGACCGTAAGACTCTAGTTGGAAGAGCCAGGGTTTCCATTTCGCCCTGGCTCGTTTTGTACTCTTTTGATCGCTTAGGTACTCCATCGCTTTCACGGCTTCCCTCTGCATGTTGGGGAGGACGTGTGAAAAAGTATCGAGGGTCGTCGTGATATCGACATGCCCAAAGTTCCTGGACGGGCTTGAGGTGTACCCCCTTCGAGAGTATTAAGGAAGACTGTGCTGGGGAGTGGGGGAGCCAGGTGTCCATTACGGCCTGGTACCACAGCCAGGGTGATCGTACGCCCTGCGGCGCATATGGAAGGGGTTACGGGGAGTTCGTCTTGGAGACGCTAACGAGCGGGTGCAGGTCCTGCCCAAGCCTGTAGACCGGCAGCGAATGATGGCCCGATGCTTACCCGTCGCACCTACCAAGCATCGAGATGAGGGGGTTGGTTTCAGGTCGTCTCCTAGATGTAGACACTAAACAAATTTGCTCTATGCCAGATAGGCAAGATGCTCTACGCTGTCGGTCCTGTGCACCACGGCATCGACCAGAAACCCGCCAACTTGTCACCACCGAGCGAATGTCTCCCAGAGGGAATTACAGAGGAACGCTCCTCCGAGGAGACCGCACAACTGCCTACTCCACCCATCGAGAAGCGGCGGTGGGTGAGATGCTCGAAAAGGCCCGTCTTCAAGAGGAGGCGTCGGGTAGCGTGCCTAATCTTCGTGTTCCTACTGTTATTAACCGTGGGTGGCCTGCTCTTCCTGAAGAATGCTAAGTGGACGGATAGCGAGCCGTTGGAGCCGGTCGTGTCTCCCACCATTAGTCAGGCACCGGAGGTGGTAGGCGAAGACCCTGCCGAAGAAGAGGCTAGCGAGGAGGGGGCTTCAACAGGGGAGGCAGTCGGGGAAGAAGACGAGGAGAAAGGCCCAGCGGCTCCCGATGACCCCACACTCTACCTGACAGTACCGAGGTTAGGGATGTACGACAACACGGTGAGGAACGACAGTTCGGAGGAAGCCCTGGACCAGGGGGCCGTCAAGCTGCCTTATACGGGCTTCCCCTGGCAAGAGGAGGACACCAATACCTACATCGCTTGCCACAGGCTCGGTTGGCCCGGCACCCAAAGCTACAACCAATGCCTCAATCTCCCTGCGATGCAAGAAGGGGACCAGATCTTCCTTAAGGACACTAACGGCATGGTCTACAGATACCGGGTTGTAGAGACCCTCATCGTAGAACCCAGCGACACTTGGGTAACAGAGCCAGTTGCGGGCAAGGACATGATCTCACTTCAGACCTGCATAGAGGCTCCCGACGACTTGTACACCTTAGGCCCCAACTGGTCGGACCGCTTCGTAGTGCGGGCGGAGCGAACCGATGAGGAGCAGGCAGGCGGCTTCAAGAGGCTTGTAGAGGACTCGGTGATTGCACATGCAGGCCTCGTGCACAAGTCCTTCTCCTACTACGGTAGGGTAATGAAGGATGCTAAGAGAACTGCAGTAGTTCTGGGAAAGGTGAGTCCAGTTCTCCCCAGAACAGAGGCTCCCAAACTCTTCAGGGGTATCCTCTCATCATTCCCGTAATGAAACGCTCTTTGTATAGCATACATCAGCGTCGGCTTTCGGTTGTCATCCTCCGAGCGCTCGCCACGCAGCACTTCCAGGACG
>JAWWQA010000536.1:0-2774 GCA_033854695.1 Rubrobacteraceae bacterium | reverse complement strand
AGTGACGTGCCGCCGCTCAACCAGCCGCCGCTCAAAGGCAACCTGGCCTACGGCCTCGGGCTCGGTAACGAGCATGGGTGGATCGGCCATAACGGTGAGACACCCGGTTACAACACCTACCTCTTCTATCATCCTGAGCTGGACGCCGTAGTAGCCGTGGAGGTCAATAGCGACATCTCCTCAGGCGACTGTCCATCTAGTAGGCCGACCATGAAGGAAGAACCGCGGGACATCTCTTGCCACGTGCCCGCGGAACGGATCTTCAGCGCACTCGCCGAGGCGCTGGGTAAGCCGGCGCCGTGGCCGTCCCAACCGTAGTCAGCCCGACGGCGGAGCCTGCAGGCGGGCGGCCAGCCAGGTTGCACAGGACAGCTCTATTCACCCTATTGCCGAGAAGGTAAATTCTCGGAAACCCAAGCAACAGGCAGGATGTACCAAAACTCAACCGTTTTTGATACACCTCAATGAGCGAATGCCGCATATATAAGCCAATGCGGAAAGCCAATGCGGAAGAGCGCGTTTAGACGAACGACCTGTATCCGAAAACGGTGGTTTATGGCACACTTTCCGCTTTCCTTCGGAACGCATGCGCCGTCTCGCATTTTTATTCGATACCACTATATGTTGTGGTTGTCCTCGGCATAGGACCGGGGCTATCATCCCTTTATAGGATCGGGGGACGCAGCTTTATTCAAGATCTTGGATATGGGTTTCCGAGAAGACCTCTTCTCGGCAGTTCGTGAATAAGGGGCGGGAAAGAGCGCTTGTAACGCTTTTGCCGCAAGAATCAACCGATCAGTTGGTGCGCTATACGAATCCCTCCTCTACAATGGGCTTGTAACCGATCCAACGAAGCCCTCAAAAGTTCGAAGGATACAGGGCTTTGGAATGGAGGAGAAGCACATGGACGAGTACAAGCTGGTGCGGGGCGTCGGCCTCGTGAGCCTCGGCGTCGGGCTGGCGCTGCTCGCAGCTCCGGCACGGACCACGAAGAGTTTCGGCATGGGTGAGCGCCCTAACCTCGGCCGCTTCCTCGGCGTACGCGACCTGATCCTCGCCGTCGGCCTCCTCCGCAGCGATAACCCGGCGCCCTGGCTCCGGGCACGAGCCATCTCCGACGCAGCGGATGGGGCGTGCCTCGCCGGTGGCGCTGCCTTCGGCGTCTTCCCGCGAGGCCGGTCGATTTTCGGGTTTGCGGTGGCTGCTAGCTTCAGCGCCTTTGGCTTTATCCTCGCCCAACGTCTGGGCTAGCTCTCCGTCTACGTAAGTTAAAGAGTTTCGCCGACCGCTAGCACACCCTAAGCCACCCACCGCCAGGTGACGAACAGGGTCCCGGCAGCGATATTGCCCCCAGGTACTTTGAGCAGGCCGTGCGCGACGTACCGCCAGGAGGAATCCCCCAGCCGGAGCCGTCCACGAAACCGCCGTGCACGAGAACCACGGTCGGGACGTCTCCGTTGGTGAAAGCATTTGCCTGAGTTTCCGAGAATGCGCCTTAGCGGCAACTTGGTCTCCTTAGCGCAGGCTCTACTGCCGTGTAACAAAAACGACCGTTTTCGGAACAGTTGTTCGGAGAACGTCCATTCTGCGATGAACCCTGCTCATAAGAGCCTTGCATCACAGTGGATATTTATCCCAGCTACTAGTTGTTGTAGTTGGAGCCCGAGATTGAGAATGAGAAGGTATAGATTCTAGCCTGACTTAGTTAGATTTATACAGAATTCTGTATATGAGCCCGGGAATCAAGTGGATAAAGTAATTACCCTCGAAGGAAACGGGGGTTGCTTGGGAGTGTGCTCTACTTATAGAGTAGGTGGGCCGCTAGGAATCGCTCGGCGTAGAAACTCGAGGCTTCTGTGGGCATGATGCACAACGATAGGAAGGTATATGACATCCGTAGGTCCTCTTAGGCTCGGCCTCGGCAAGTTGTGCAAGTGCTCGATCAAGGCCATCGAGCGATTCGGCGAAGATGATATGCTGACCTATGCGGCCGCGATGGCCTACCTGATGTTGTTTTCGCTCTACCCTTTCCTCATCTTCCTCAGTGCATTACTCGGGATCCTTCAGATCCCTGGGTTTTTTGAGCAGCTCGTAGCCCAAGCCCAAACCGTACTGCCGGGACAGGCCATGGGTATAGTGGAACAAATGGTAGGGCAGATCCGCGAACAAAATAGCGTAGGGTTACTTTTGTTCGGGATCATCGCCGCTCTCTGGTCCGCCTCCGCAGCTGTGAGGGCGATCATGCACGCTTTGAACGCTGCTTACCACGTCGAGCAAGAACGGGTGACATGGAAGCGCTACCCGCTCTCGATCGTCTACGCGATTTTTCTCTACGTCATGGTAATCGCTGCGGTCGGATTGACGCTGATCAAAACCCAGGATATGGGGTGGATTAGCGAACAGCTAGGCATAAGCACCGTATTCGTCACGTTGTGGAGCTGGCTCCATTTTCCTGTTGCGATCCTGCTACTGCTGGGGGTCGTGGCGTTCATCTACTATATGCTACCCAATGCCGACGAGCCATTGCGGTTGATCACGCCTGGGGCGATACTCGCCGTGATCGTGTGGGTAGCTACCTCGCTCGGCTTTTCCTACTTCGTGTCGAGCTTCGTGGTCTACAACGCAACGTATGGAAGCCTGGGCACGTTTATGGCCCTACAACTTTACTTCTTCATTTCTGCGGCCGTGTTGCTACTCGGAGCGGAGATAAACGTGGAAATTTACTATCAGCTTAGCGAAGATGACGAAAAAGGAGAGAAGAAGCAGGAAGAGCG
>JAWWQA010000535.1:0-3344 GCA_033854695.1 Rubrobacteraceae bacterium | reverse complement strand
CGAGCGTGAGCTTCACGTCCTCCTCCGAACAGGCGACGACCACTCCCACCGGTCGCCTGAGATAGATAGAGCCATCGGTAGACCAGAGAGCTCGGGAAGACGGATCGGTGCGGAGAAACCCGTCGAGCTTACCGTCGAGGGCGGCGTGTAGTTGCTGGGCCTGAGACGCCGATAGATCTTGCACGTTACGTAAACTCCCTCTGGTTCTCACAAGTCGGACCCTCTAACGAGGCAAAACGCGTATCGCGAGTGCGACCTTGGCACCTCGTTCCGTAGAGCCCGGGTCTTCTCTTAGCCTATGAAGCCAGGTAAGTTTATCGTGTTTCGGGCCTCGGGCGGCAGGGACGATCGGGCCGACTACGGAAAACTCATGGATGAGGAGGCGGGGACTGCGTCCCCGCCTCCTCATTGCTGGGCAAAATCCGCGTTCTTTAGCCGATGAAGCCGTTGTCGCGCAGGAACTGCTCGGCGACCTGCTCGGGAGGTTGGCCGTCGACGTCGACCTGCAGGTTGAGCTGCTGCATCTGCTCGGTGGTGAGAAGCTCGGAGATTGGGGCGAACAGGTCCGCGAGTTGCTGGTTCTGCTGGAACACGTCCTCGCGTATGGTAAGCGCAGCGTTGTAGGCAGGAAAGAACTCCTGGTCGTCCTCCAAAAGCACGAGGTCCAGGTTGGCGATACGCCCATCGGTGGTGAAGACCGAGCCGAAGTTGCACTGGTCCCCGTTGGCGACCTGATCGTAGACCAGGCCATCCTGGATCCGGTTGACCTCGGAGAACTCCCATCCGTAGGCCTTTTGCAGACCCGGCAACCCGTCGTCACGGACGGCGAACTCATTGCCGACGCAGATCGTAGCCTCATCCGGATTCTGTTCTATAAATGGCCCTAGATCCGAGAGCGTCTGGAGACCGTACTTGTCGGCGGTCTGCCGGTTCGTGGCGATGGCGTAGCTGTTCTCCTCAGGCGCGGGCTTGAGCCACTCGATGCCGTTCTCTTTGCGGTCGCGGTCCGCCACGGTCTCGTAGGCCGGTTTGGGGATGTTTCCCGTCTCACCGAGGTAGGTGATCCAAGCCGTACCCAGGTACTCCCAATACATGTCGATCTCGCCGGAGGTAAGCGCCTGCCGTGCAGCGTCCGAGCCGGCGAGCCCGATCTGGTCGTTGACTGTAGCCCCGGCTGCCTCGAGAGCCTGCTTGGTTATGTTGCCAAGGACGAGTTGCTCGGTAAACTGCTTGGAGCCAACCGTGAACTTGGTGCCGGAGAGATCGTAATTTTGTGCGATGCTCCCCCCACCGCCACCACCAAGACCACCGCCGCTACAGCCCACGGCGAGCATCACCACGACGGCGACGAGACCTGCCATCCGCAACAGGTTCACGGGTTTCACTAGCATCCAACTCCTCCTTCTCATGGCCGGTCGCAGAAAGGCTCCGAGGGGGACCGGCTACAACCCCCTCGGTCTCAAGATGTCTTCGGCCACGCCCGCCAGCCAGTCCACTAACAAGGCTAGAACCGCGGTCAGGACGGCGCCGGTTACAAGGACCGGCGTGCGTTGTAGGGAGATGCCTGTCTCGATGAGAGCGCCCAGTCCCCCCGCTCCAACGAAGGTTGCCAGCGCGGCGGTGCCGATCGTGATTACCAGCGCGGTCCGGATGCCGGCGAGCATGATCGGGACCGCGAGCGGCAGCTCGATGCGGAACAGGACCGCGGTCTTCGACATCCCCATGCCGCGGGCAGACTCGATCACGGAGCGATCGACTTGCTGTAACCCCACCATCGTGTTCCGCAAGACGGGTAGAAACGCGTAGACGATCAGCGCCACCAGGGCAATAAGGAAGCCCAGACCGAAGAATATCGCCAGCAGGACGAGCACACCAATGGACGGTACACCCTGGCCGATGTTGGCTATGTTTACCAGGATGGGCGAGATCCGACGGGCAAACGGCCGGGTAAGCAGCACGCCTGTGGAGACGGCTAGCACGACGACCGCCACGGTGGCGACGCTTGCGAGCTTGAGGTGGTCGATTAAGTACTGGGTGATGGTCTCCGCGTTCAGCTCACGCTGCTCGATGCTGTCCAACTCGAGGCCGCTGACCCACAGATACAGTGCGAGACACACCAGCCCGAGAAAGACAGGCTTTGTCAAGTAGCCCACCCAGCGGGGTAGTGCGCCTCTGGTCTTAGTCGTACCGGCCGCCAACTAAAGATCGGCCTCTCTGCTCGGCCGAGTTTCTGGCGGTCTTGAGCTCTCGGGGTGTTCTTGTCCCGGGGAACGCATGGTGTTGATCGCCTCCAAAACCGTGTCGAAGTCGACTATGCCCTGGTAGCGGCCCTCACCGTCCACCACGATGGCGGAGCCCGTGTAGGAGGTGATCATGATATCCAGCGTATGGTACAGACTGGATCCATCCTCTACGATAGCGATGGCCGGCCAGCCCGCCTCCTCGAGTTTGCCATCAAGCTCGAGGTCCTCCGCGCTTACCCACCGCTTCGGGCGCCGAAGGTCATCGAGTAGTAGCACGTGATCCTTGCCCGACCTCCTCAAGAGCTCGCGTACCGCCTCGCGGCCCTCGGAGAACGTGGCCACCGGCCAGTCCGCCGTCTCGATGTCCCGAACCCGGCTGAGGCTTAGGCGCTTTATGGAGGCCCCAGAGCCGATGAAATCTTCGACAAATTCGTCGGCGGGATTGGTCAGGATACGCTCGGGGGTGTCGTACTGGGCGATCCTGGACCTAGTGCGCAGGATCGCGATACGGTCGCCCATCTTTATCGCTTCGTCGATGTCGTGGGTGACGAAAACAATGGTCTTCTTGATCTCAGCCTGCAACCTCAGGAACTCGTTCTGTAGCCTCTCGCGCGTTATCGGGTCTATCGCCCCGAAAGGCTCGTCCATTAGCAGGACCGGCGGATCGGCGGCCATCGCGCGGGCGACCCCGGTACGCTGGCGCTGGCCGCCGGAGAGCTCCTTCGGATAACGGCTCCGGTAGGACACATCCATGCCCACGGTTTCCAGCAGCTCGTCTACGCGCTCGGAGATACGCTTCTTGTCCCAGCCGAGCATCTTCGGGACCGTCGCGATGTTGTCGGCAATGGTCATGTGCGGGAAGAGCCCGATCTGCTGGATCACGTACCCCATACGGCGTCTCAGTTTGTCAGCGTTGACCCTCGTAACGTCCTCACCCTCGAGGAAGATCCTACCGGAGGTCGGCTCGATAAGGCGGTTGATCATCTTCATGGTAGTTGTCTTGCCACACCCTGACGGGCCGACGAAGACCACGATCTCGCCCTTCGGGATCTCCATCGAGAGGTCTTCTACCGCCGGCTCCTCCTGCCCCGGAAAGACCTT
>JAWWQA010000534.1:0-2518 GCA_033854695.1 Rubrobacteraceae bacterium | reverse complement strand
CTACTTTCGATACTGTCCGAAAAGCCCCGATAGGCTCCGTGCGGAAGCCTCAGGAGTACACGCGTGTCCTATCATGTGCTCAAGCAATGCGCTGAGGAGCGCGTGGTGGGAACATACACGTGCTGTTGACGATGGCCTACCGAGAAACCGGTCACTATGAAGGAGGCATATGGTGAAGCTTACCCACCGAAACTCCCGCCGCGTTGGTCTTTTCCTTCTCCTGCCAATGTTAGCGACGCCTTTATTGGCGGGGACTGTGGCTTTCTACCGCCATCCGTCGCTCACAATGCGCGAGGTGTTTCGTCTCCGGCTTCTCCTCTCTGGGGCGTCCGAGCGCACTGTAGACGTTGGGGGGCTGCCGGTGCGCTACTTCGAGTCTATCCCTAAGGCCCCCCGACCGAACCAGGAAACGCTTGTGCTGGTGCACGGCTTCGGTGATTCGGCAGAGACTTGGTCGCTGGTGCTGCCGAGGCTGAAGCATGAATGGAGAATAATAGCGCCGGACCTGGCCGGGTTTGGCCGGACTCCTATCCCCCCGGAGGGGATGAAGTTCTCGGTGCTCACCGATTACCTTAGCCGGTTTCTCGACGCGGTAGGCGTGCAGAAGGCTGCCCTTGCCGGCAACTCCCTGGGCGGGGCGGTAGCGATCCGCTACGCTGCCGGCCATCCGGAGAAGGTATCTCATCTCTTCCTGCTCGACAGCGCGGGGCTGCAACCTGGGGCAACAATCCATGCGGCTCAGGCGAAGACGCGGGAGGAAGCCCGCCAGATGGTGAAGGCCGTTTCGGGTACGAACCCTCGCTACGTACCCAACTTCGTCCTCGACGACATCGTCCGCAATGCCCAAGAGCCGGCACGGCAACAGTACCGCGACAGCGACGAGCCGACCGATGTGAGGGAATACCTTTCGCAGATCAAAGCTCCTACCACCGTCGTTTGGGGGGAGCTCGACGAACTCATCCCCGAGGAACAATCTGCTCGTATGCATGCGGAGATTGAGGACTCGGAGCTGATCGTGCTGCCAGGCGTTGGCCACGTCCCGCAGCTTCAAGCCCCCAAGCGCCTGGCCGAGATCATCCGCAGCACATTGGGTAGTTCAGTGCCTCGTGGGAGATGATTCATAGAGAGAGGCTATGAAGCGAGGGGAGCAGGCACGTGAGCAGCGTTATCGGTAAGATTATCCTCGAAGGGGAGAGTACAGCCAGAGACCCCAAAGTGGATGGGGACGCTCGACAGGTTTGGGGTTGGGAAGTCCTTCCTCCCTGGGCATCGCGGCATAACTCCTGTTGGGTGACGATGGCATCGGGCGAGCAGACCGGATCGAGGGTACGTACGCTCTTTCATTAGTCTACAAAACTTGGAGAAGGCTTCTGCATGAGTGACGAGCAGAAAGGACAAGTGGATAAAAGAGCCATCATCACCCCCGCCGAGCTGAGGAACATCTGGATATGGGCGATCATGCTGATCATCCTGTTTGCCACGACCGGGGTCGTCACCACTTGGTTGGTGTATCAGAATAAAGTCACCTCCATCAAGCGACACAATGACAGGATGAACCCGGACGTAGGAGAAGGCGGGACGAAGGCCCCGCCGACGACCCTGCAGGCGGGGGCGAATCCCGTCAGGGTGAACGGGGGTATTTATGTAGACCGCATCATCGATCTGTCCGTGAAAGAGTCTACCTGGACTGTGGACTTCTACGTCTGGTTCCGCTGGAGCGGCCAGGAAGCCGACCCGGGCGAGAATTTCCAGATCGTAGACGGGTCGATCGAGTCAAAGGAGAAGGTGGACGAATACACGAGCGGCGACGAGCATTACGCGCTCTACAGGGTCGTTGCCCACATCACCAAGTTCTTCGACGTGTCACGCTTCCCGCGCGACGACCACCTGCTGACGATCAACATCGAAACTCCTGCCTCACAGCGCCACGAGCTGTTGTTCGCCCCCGACAACGAGAGTTCCGGCGTCAGTTCGCGCGTCGAGATCCCGGGGTATTCAATCTACGAACAGGCCGTACTTGAAAAGCCGCACGCCTACACTAGCACACACGGCGACCCCCGCCTGGCCGCCGGCACGGAGAAGGTTCAATCACAGCTGAGGATGGGACTCTGGATCCAACGCCAAGGCTGGGGGTTCTACTTGAAGATGTTCGTTCCGCTGTTCGCGGCGGTGGGGGTCGCCATGCTTGCGTTCTTCATCAAGCCGACATACATTGACCCGCGCTTCGGGCTTGGTGTCGGCGCCCTGTTCGCCGTCATAGCCAACACGTACATCACGTCTTCGCTTGTGCCGGACACGGGCGTGATAACTCTGGCGGATATAGTTAACCAGGTGGGCATCGTGACGATCGTCCTCTCCCTGCTGCAGTCCACGATCTCCCTCTACTTGTATGACAGGAAGGGCAAAGAGGCGCTGTCGCGCCTGTTCGACAGGGTTTCGTTCGTCATCTTTCTCGCAGGGTATGCGGTAATCAACTTGATCCTGCCCTGGGCGGCGACGTTGTGAGGTACTCCACGCG
>JAWWQA010000533.1:0-2574 GCA_033854695.1 Rubrobacteraceae bacterium | reverse complement strand
CGCCGAGACCGCTGCTCGAGCGGTCATGGCCGGGACCGCCGCAGGTGAGCCCAAGGGCGCCGACGGGGCGGCGGAGATGGTGCGCGCCCTCCGGATCGCCCGGCGGCGCTGGGCAGTGAAAGCCAGGACCCAGGCAGCCAACCAGCTGCACGCTCTGCTCTCCACTGCCCCCCAGCGGCTGCGGGAGAGCCTGCGGGATCTCGCGACCAAGCAGCTCGTGGAGAAGGCCTCGCGCTTCCGGTGCGACGCGAAGCCGGACAAAACCCTGCTGCAGCAACCAAGTTCGCCCTGCGCTCCGTGGCCCGGCGCCACCGCGCTCTCTCCGAGGAGATCTCCGAGCTCGGTGCCCAGATCGAGCGGCTGGTGGGGGAGGCAGCCCCGGAGCTGGTGGCGCTCGAGGACGTGGGGCCGGACACGGCGGCTACCCTACTACTCGTCGCTGCGGGCGACAACCCCGAGCCCCTGAAGAGCGAGGCCTCCTTCGCCCACCTCCTGTGCGGGGCGGCGCCCATACCGGCCTCCTCGGGTAAGGTGGTGAGGCACCGTCTCAACCCCGGCGGTGGTAACCGCGAGGCCAACCGGGCACTGCACGTGGTTGCTCTCAACCGCCTTCGGCGCGACCCCCGAACGCGGGAGTATGTCGCCAGGAGAACAGCCGAGGGCAAGTCCAAGAAGGAGGCCATGCGATGCCTGAAGCGCTACATCGCCCGCGAGACCTACCGCGCTATTCTCCTGGACGCCGAGACACGCGTCCCGCCGGGTTGACAAACATAGGAGCGTCGAGGTTTGCTCCGTTTTACTCCCGGTACCCCAGGTGACCATCCACTCTGCCGGGGATACCGGGGGTAGATTCGTTGTTACGAGCTCCCCTCCACCTGGGGTACCGGGGGTAAATTCGTCTCTTCGAGAACATCAAGTGCCTGAGTATGTCCCCCGCGTCCGTAGAGTATCGTCCATCTTCTCCTTGGCCTGCCTGCACGCGGCTAACCGCGCGGTCCAACAGGGCCTGGAACACCATGCCGCCCCAGCTTCTGCCTCATTTCCCGACGTGCATCTTTATTCACCGTCACTACATCTCGTGGACGGGGACCAGCCCCATATAGAGGGCTACTGGAGGCGGATACGTCGTCCGAGTGGGTGATCATGCAGCTCGACCGAATACGGGTTTCCGAGAAGGCAACTTCTAGGCAACAGAGTGAATAGCCCTGTGTCATATGTAACCCGGTCACCCTCCTTCAGTTGCCGCCGCCAGGGTGACACTACTGGGTCGGGGCCGGCGCGGGCTTGCCCAGCGCCTCGGCGAGCGCTCTGAAGATCCGGTCTGCTGGTACAGCGCAGGGGATGCCCTGCGGACCGTCCTTCATAGTCGGCATCTCCTCTGGGCAGTCGCCAGAGGAGATGTCGCTATTGACCTCTACCGCCACCACGGCATCGAGTTCCGGATGATAGAAGAGCTGAGTGTTGTAACCTGCTATGTTACCGTTGTGGCCGATCCACCCATGGTCGTTAGCGAGCCCGAGGCCGTAGGCCAGGTTGCCTTTGAGCGGAGGCTGGTTGAGCGGCGGCAGGTCATTGACGAATCAGTCGAGGCGCTCAGTCTGTTGCTCGGGGGAGAGGAGGCCCTCTCCGGTGCCCAACGCCCGCCCGTAGGCCAGTAAGTCCTCCACGGTCGAGATCATCGCGCCGGCCGTCCATCCCCAGGAAGGATTCCAGTAGGTAGCGTTGGCGGGCTCCCCGCCAGAGGATTGGCCGAAGAAGGTATAGCCCTGGGCGTGCGGATCTGGAAGGGAGTTATCCGCGAGGTCGGGGAAGGAGGTACCTTCGAGGCCAAGCGGCTCGATGATTCGTTCGCGGTAGAGTTCGCCGATGGTTTCACCGGTCACCTGTTCTAGGACGAGCCCGAGCATCACCGTGTTGGTGTTGGAGTAGTGCCACTGGGTGCCGGGATCGAACAGAGGGGAATCCTTGATGCCGAGCTGCATCACCTCTTCGGGCTTCCACACCCGGTACGGGTCGGATGTTTGCAGGGCCGGCCACTGATCGTCCTCCGTATAGTTGGCGACCCCGCTAGTCATATCGGCCATCTGGCGCAGCGTGATCTCATCCCCGTTGGGGACACCCTCAATGTAGCGGTCTATCGTGTCGTCGAGCGAGAGGAGCCCCTCGTCGGTGGCTTGGAGGAGCAGGCTGATGGTGAAGGTCTTGGTGAGGCTGCCTATACGGTGGTGCACCTCGGGTGTCATCGGCTCGTTGGAAGTGCGGTCCGCTACCCCCAAGGCGCGTATCCACGTGTACTCGGGCGTTTGGACAGCGGCGACAACCCCCGGCGCTCTGCTCTCTGCGAAGGACTGCTCCAACGCCGCGTTTAGGGCATCCTCGGTTGCTTGCTCGGTATCCTCGGTAGTAGCGGTTGCTTGCTCGGTATCCTCGGTAGTAGTGGTTGTATCTGCAGCGGAATCTTCTTGACTGGCACCACCCCCGCTACAGCTACTGACCAGCAGAGCCGCTACCGCGGTCACGACAAGTCCCATCAGCGCCCTCTGGTGCATACCACATGCGAAGAACATCCCACCC
>JAWWQA010000532.1:0-3717 GCA_033854695.1 Rubrobacteraceae bacterium | reverse complement strand
GTACTGTACGCTTGCGGTTGAACCACCAAACACCGTAAGACAAGGACTGATCCAACCTAGCGGCAACCTCGGGAGCAACCAATGCCTCAAGCTCTTGGAAGGAGTGTGCTTTGTAGATATCGTCCTTTATTACTCCTCGTACAAAGGTTACGCTCCATAGGCCAGAGCCGCTTAGCTCTGGGGGTTGCAGACCCTCGCGATTCAGAGCCTGAGCCACACTGTGTAGTGTTGCTCCTTCTGCCACCATGCGGAAAATTCGCCTCACGGGTGAGCGCCAGCGAGGAGGAGGAGGAGAAGCCTCAGCAGGAGATACGCAAGTTCTCGACCACTACCCAAGGGCTGTTGCAGCTTAGGGACTGGTTGGCTTCTTTCGAGGTCATCCTGGTGGGGATGGAGGCGACTGGCGTGTACTGGAAGTCGGTCTACTACATGCTCGAGGACGACTTCGAATGCTGGTTGTTGAACGCCGGGCACCTGAAGAACGTTCCCGGCAGGAAGACCGATGTCAAGGACGCAGAGTGGATCTGCCAGCTGGTGGAGCACGGTCTCGTGCGCCCGAGCTTCGTGCCACCCAAGGAGATAAGGCAGCTTAGAGATCTGACCCGCTACCGCAAGAGGCAGATCGAGGAACGCGCCAGGGAGGTGCAGCGGCTAGAGAAGGTCTTGCAAGATGCGGGCATCAAGCTCTCCTCAGTAGCAACGCGAGTTTTGGGAGCTTCGGGACGGGCGATGCTAGATGCTTTGATTAATGGCACCACCGACCCCGAAGTATTGGCGGGACTCGCGCGGGGGCGCTTGCGGAACAAGATCCCGGCACTTTAAAGGAAGCTCTCGAGGGACATTTCTCTAATCACCACGCCTTGCTGGTGGGAGAGATTCTCTCCCACATCGACTATCTCGACGAGGCCATCGGGCGGCTGAGCACCGAGATAGAGCGGGTGATGTCCCCTTTCTTAGAGCAAGTCGAACTCCTGGACACCATTCCGGGCGTCGACCGCAGGACGGCCGAGGTGCTGATCGCGGAGATAGGCGTTGAGATGAGCCGGTTCCCTACCCATGGGCACCTAGCTTCGTGGGCAGGGATGTGCCCGGGCAGCAACGAGTCGGCGGGCAAGCGTCGCTCGGGCAAGACAACCAAAGGCTCCAAGTGGCTGCGTGAAGCACTGACCGAGGCAGCCCACGCGGCCTCACGCACCAAAGGGAGCTACCTCCGTGGGCGGTACGCTGGCATCAAGGGGCGGCAGGGCTCGAAAAGGGCAGCTGTTGCGGTAGGGCACTCCATCCTGGTGATTGCCTATCACATTCTGGAGGACAAAGTGCCCTACAAAGAGTTTGGAGAGGATCACTATCTACAGCGGCAGCAGCGTTGCTCCAAGGAAGTGTACACGAGGCGATTGGTCCGCAAGCTAGAGCGGCTCGGTCACAAGGTAGCGCTAGAGCCACTCGTAGGGAGCACGTGAGCGGTCCCTCGTCCAGAGCGTATTTTCACATCAGTACACCAATGCAGATCTAAGCCAAGAGTGGAGAAACTAAGGGTGCCCTTAAGATCAGTGCCAATAGAGGAGATTTCGGAGGTGCACCTCCGAGCCTTAGTAGAAGACGAGGTGGAGGAACCAGTTACTATCGCTACGCCGATTCAACGCTGAAGACCTCACAAAGACGACGAACGTTGCCCGGCAATCCGGGCAACGTTCGGAGAGACTGCAGGATGCGCGGAATTGCTTGCTATGCCCCCTGGGCCTCGACCGAGACGGGCTGCCACTCGTTCCACGTCGTCAGGCGTGACTCGTAGTCCTTGGTTGCGATCTCGAGCGGCATCTTGCCGAAGAAGATCCGCAGCGGCGGCTCGTCGGCGTCGACCATCTTGAGGATCGCGCCGCGGGTCGCCGTCGGGTCACCCGGGCTTGCAGCCGACGGACGGCTCTTTGCTGCTTCGCGGACATCGGTGTAGGCCGGGTTCTCCTCGCTGTGCTCCGCCGACGGGCCGGCCCAGTCCGTCGAGTACCCGCCCGGCTCGATCAGCGTCACGTCGATGCCGAAGCCCGCGACCTCCTGCGACAGCGACTGCGAGAAGCCCTCAAGAGCCCACTTCGACGCGTGGTAGGCGCCGACCGTCGGGAACGCGCTGATGCCGCCGATGCTCGACACCTGGATGATGTGACCCGAGCCCTGCGCGCGCATGATCGGCAGCGCCGCCTGTGTGACCCACAACGCGCCGAAAAGGTTCGTTTCGAGCTGTGATCGCACCTCATCTTCCGTCAGTTCCTCGATCATGCCGAAGTGGCCGTAGCCGGCGTTGTTGATGACGATGTCGAGCTTGCCGAAGTGGTAGGCGGCTCTCTTCACAGCGTCGAAGTCGGCGCCGCGGTCGGTGACGTCGAGCTGAATCGGCAGGACGGCGTCGCCGTACATATCGACGAGCGCGTCTAAGGTCTCGAGCTTGCGAGCCGTCGCAGCAACCTTGTCTCCTCGTTCCAGGGCAGCTTCCGCCCATTCCCGTCCGAAGCCCTTTGATGTACCGGTGATGAACCAAGTCTTGGTCAATGTGACTCCTATCTTCCTGAATAACTGAGTAGTTACAACTATATACGTCGATGTCGAGCTGTGGGAGCTGGTGAAGCCACTATTGCCGGATCGCGAGCCGCAGCGGACAGGGCGACCCCGCCGATAGGCAATACCCCTCTAACGACGACGCGCAACTGGCTCGAGTACTGGGTTCTCCCAACCTGCATCCGCCGGATTGACGTTCGTCCCAGGCAGCACAATCTCGTCGATACGATCCAGAAGCGCGTCCTCCAATACTACCTCAAGGGCGCCGAGCTGGGACTCGAGCTGCTCCATCGTGCGGGGGCCAATGATAGCTGCTGTTACTGCTGGATGGTTGATCACAAAGGCAAGCGCAAGGTGGATCAGCGAAATCCCTGCCTCCTCAGCAAGCTCCGCGAGAGCATCGGCGGCCTCTAGCTTACGTTGGTTAGCTGGTAACGAGAGGTCATAGCGATTCGGCAGCCTACTGGCCCGGGTGGAAGACGGCGTATCTGTGCCCTTGCGCCACTTGCCTGACAGCCAACCTCCAGCGAGGGGACTCCAAGGAATAACCCCCATACCATAGCGCTGGCAGGTGGGTAGGACATCGGCTTCGACCCCGCGTACCAACAGCGAGTAGGGCGGCTGCTCACAGACGAAGCGGGTCAGGTTGCGCTCGCGGGCACTCCACTGTGCTTCAACAATTTGCGACGCCGGGAAAGTCGAGGAGCCGATGTAGCGCACCTTGCCCTGGGTGACGAGGTCGTCCAAAGCACCAAGCGTCTCCTCAATGTCTGTGTCCGGCGAGGGACGATGAATCTGGTACAAGTCGATCCAGTCCGTCTGTAGGCGCTTGAGCGAGGCCTCGACCTCCCTGATTATCCAACGGCGAGAGTTACCCTGCTGGTTGGGATCGTCGCCCATAGGACCGTGGACCTTCGTTGCGAGGATCACCTCGTCGCGGCGACCATTGGCTAGCGCCTTCCCGACGATCTCCTCAGACTCGCCGCGTGAGTAGATGTCGGCAGTGTCGATGAAGTTGATCCCTGCATCGAGGGCACGGTGGATGATCTGGACGCTATCGTCATGGTCCTGGTTGCCCAAATTACCAAACATCATCGCTCCAAGACACAGGGGACTTACACGAACACCGGTTCGACCAAGAGTACGGTACTTCATTTCAATCTAGAC
>JAWWQA010000531.1:0-5858 GCA_033854695.1 Rubrobacteraceae bacterium | reverse complement strand
GTGGCAGACCCAACCGAGTAGGCCACCCGTGCCGATCCACAGGCCCGGTGTGATGATGAGCCACAGGATACCGGCTAGAATACGCCCGTTGTAGAGCTGTCTAACTCCAGGGATGATCGCACTCAGGACGGCCGCTAATGTAGGGTCGCGCATCGTTACTCCTTTACGCTCAAGACCACGCTGACCAGCAGCTAGAAAAACCCGCTGGGCGAGTCTACTCTTTAGGACTCCCGGGGCGCCCGAGAACCGGCCTTCGCTAGGCCGCGGCTTATTATGTAGGCGATCGACAGGTAGGTAATAAACCTCCACGCGTCGTACGCATCGAAGGTGTCGACCAAATAGCTCGCGATCAGCACGGCGATGACCGCCACCACGTAGACGATAAGCTCCGTGGTCTTGTAGGCCGAGTTGGTCTCGGTGCCTTCTAAGGAAGCACCCCTGTCCCGGGTAGAGACCCTATTGCCTTCTCGTGCGTCCATGTTGCCCCTTTCGCTCCCCGCGCATATCCGCGGCGCTCAGTAACCTTAAAAGGTTTAGTTGTTTGCCTTGACTATTGCCATACCCAGAAAAATGCCGACAACAAAGGCTACGAAGCCAGAACCAACAGCCGCCGCCACGCCTGACACCGCAGCTGCCTGCGTCGCTGCCTGGCCAGCCTGCGTTGCTGCCTGTGTCGCCTGCGCTCCTGCTTGGGTCGCCGCCTGCGTTGACTGCGCTCCTGCTTGGGTCGCCGCCTGCACGTCGAGGTCGTGTCTTAAGTCCTGCACCTCTTGCTGGACATCGTTGCTCTCAGTCATTCTTCTCCTCCGATCGTCGGTCCGGCTCATCCGGAACAAGTATCTTACGCACGGTATTTTACGCTATTATAAACTATTATCAACTAAAATAAACTAAAAGTAGGAGTAGTCTGAAACTAAAAGTAGGAGTAGTCTGTGTTGAAAGACTCTAGCGTGGGGATATGAGGTGCGACCACTAGATAAGGATTTGCTGGGTGTTGAGGACGTAGCGGAGCTGATGGGCGTGGGGAAAGCCACGATCTGGCGATGGTGCCGCGAGGGTAATCTGCCGTGCGTGAAGTTTGGCAAGCACTGGCGGGTGCGGCGGGAGGCCCTGGAGGACTTCCTGAGGCGGAACGAGCGCCCAGCCACGCTCGTCGCTCAGCTACGCTCTTTCTTGCAGGTGCCAGACAACGTACTCGCGATCGCCCAGAACACCGACATCTTGCACCGCCTCGACGCCGCGTTCTTCCGCGTCGGCGAGGCGCAAGGCGGGTTGTTAGTGAAGTTCTACGCCGGGGAGGAGCACTCCGAAGACCAGCTGCGCGCTGATTTCGAGAAGAACGGCCTGCAGGTCGGGCGCCTGGAGCGGGAGGGGCGTTTTCTGATGAGGCCTGAGGAAGACCCCTTAGGCGGGCGACGGGACGAGCTTAGGCGGCTCATCGAGGAGGAGGAGGCTGGCCAGGAACGCACGATGTGGGCCTCCTTCGACTGGGCTAGGCAGGTCGACTTGGACAGGGCCTTGGAGCAGCAGGAGAGGCTGGCTGAGCTCGTCGACACTTGGCAGCTCGTTGTCAAGACGGCCGCGCTAGAAGAGGTTATCGACGAGTGGTCGGCGGCGGCGCTCAGGCGGGCGCAGTACTTCCACTCGGGCACGATTTTTGCCTCCGAGACCGGACTGTTGCTCAGCCGCGCGATGCCGATGCCGCCATCCTGAGTCGAAAGAGGGGGTGAAAGCGTTGGGGAGAAGGATATTTCGAGAATAGACCCTTCTAGGCATCTGGGTGAATAGAGGCAATCCGCTTCCCTAGTTAACGCAAAGCCCCAAGAAACCCGCTGAGGATCGATATGAACTGCTTGGGTTGCTCGACGTGGGGTAGGTGGCCGCAGTTAGGGATGAGCTTGAGGGAGCCGTTTTGCAGACGAGCGGCCGCGTCTTTGGCCTGCCAGTAAGGAAACACTCTGTCCTCGGTCCCCCATACGATAAGCGTTGGCATCTTTAAGTGAGGAAGTTGATCTAACAGCACTTCGCGTTGGCCGGCCATGTTGATGGTGGTACGTAGGGCCTCCAGCTCTGTCCTCGTAAAGTTCGGCAGCTGCGCCACCTTGTACTGGCCCGTAAGCCACTCTATGGGGATCTGCCAAGGGCGCGCAAAGAGGAGGAACGCCCGCGTGAATACCCTGTGAGCAGCACCGGCAGGCGTTCTGTTCCAAGCCGCCATCAGCTCGCTCCCTTTCGGGAGTGTAAGAGCTGCCAAAGCCGGGCTCACCGCTCGGTCCAAGCCCGCGCTGTCAACTAGAACCAGGGCAGAGACGCGCGTGGGCTCAGACAGTGCCAAGCGCAGGGCGACGAGGCCGCCGAACGAGCTAGCCACCACCACAGCGCTATCGACCCCTACCGCGTCGAGAAACGCGCCGACGAAGCGCGCAGTGAAGGCTGGCGAATAATCGGGGGGCTCGGCACTACCATCGTAGCCGGGTAGGTCTATGGCGTAGACGAGGTGGTTACGCGCCAGGGCGGGCAATACCCATGTCCATTCACTCGCGCTCGTACCCACGCCGTGAAGCAGGACTAGTGGGGGCCCCGCCCCTGCTCCCGCGGTCAAATAACCGGTAGATATACCCTCAACATCGATCGTCTTCTTTTCCAAGCTGCTGATGACTCTAATCCTCCTGGGAAGCCTAAAGTTTTGAAACACTAATTTCTCCTCCTAAAGAAGGAGCTTGTGCCTAGCCTATAGAGGGCAAGTTGCTGCTTACAGAAACTCTCGTCAGAGTTAGACTAAAGCGGTTGCCATCATTGCTAAGCAACCTCAGCTAGTGAGGCTCTCGTTCGCTGAGGAAATCGCCGAGAATCGATATAAAGCGGTTGGGTTGCTCGACGTGGGGTAAGTGGCCGCAGCTAGGGATGAGTTTGAGGGAGCTGTTTTGCAGACGAGCGGCCGCGTCTTTCGCCTGCCAGTAAGGAAGCAGCTTGTCCTCTATGCCCCACACGATCAGGGTCGGCATCTGTAGTTGAGGGAGTTGATCTAACAACACCTCGCGTTGGCCCATCGTGTCGACCGCAGTACGCAAGGAAGCAAGCGTTGCCTCTGTAAAGTTCGGCAGCTGCGCCAACTTATACTGGTCCTTTAGCCACTTTAAGGGGATTTGCCAGGGGCGCGCAAAGAGTAGTAATGCTCGCCCAAATGACCTCTGGGCAGCACCCAGAGGCGTTTTAGCTATCGTCTTGGCAAGTTCACCTTCTCCAGGGAGCGTAATTGCGGCTAGAGCTGGATTGACTGCTTGGCCCAACCCTGCACTATCGGATAGGATGAGCGCACGGACACGCTCGGGCTCCGAGAGAGCCAAATGCAGAGCGGCAAGGCCCCCAAACGAGTTACCCACCACCACAGCGCGCTCAACCCCTACTGCGTCGAGAAATGAGCTGATGAAGGATGCAGTGAAGGCTGGTGCATAATCTGGGGGTGCGTAACTACCATCGTAGCCAGGCAGGTCTATCGCATATACGCGATGGTTGCGCGCAAGGTTGGGCAGTACCCAGGACCACTCGCCCGAGCTTGTACCCACCCCGTGCAAAAGCATTAGCGGTGGGCCTTCCCCCGCGGTCAAATAGCGAGTGCTAAGCCCCTCAACTTCGATCGTCTCTTCTACAAAGTTACTAATGGCTCTTAAACCTCCTAGGTTTTAAGAAAGGCTCAAAAAGTGGTTGAGCTGTGTTCCACTGATCCACTGAGATGAGCGTTAGTTCTAATCACACATATATTCATTTTACACATAGATCACAGTGCAGAAAAGGTCTTAGCAAAGCTAGAGTAGAGACAACTCGCTCCTTGGCGCTTCCTCTTATAGATACTTATGTAACTAGATCACATACACGCTCTTGATTCTGTAAGAATATTTGTAGCCATAGTGATCTTTGAGGATTGCCGGTTATCAGGGAGATGCGTAGAGTGGGACCAGTAGAGCGCACTAAGCCGGTTATCAAGGTAGTGGCATTGGCTGTGGTGATCGTTGCGGAGAATTGGCTTTACAGAGAAAGATGCGACTAGCCGGTTGGCGGATGCGACTGTAGAGCAACTTCTCTTAGCCTTCTCATTCTCTGGGTATATATCTCCGGTCGCATAAGTGTTAAGGAAGGACAGGAAGTGTATGGACCTGGTGAGCCTCGCCCAAGTCGTCAACCCTCTCATACAGACCGTCTTCATCGTGATTATCGGGCTTGGCTACTACTACACTACAAGGGCTATTCGCAGCCAGGTAGACGAGATGGCCCGAGAGACCACCACCGGTGGAAGGCCCCTGATCATCGTCTCTGAGGACTACGAGAACCTACCCACTATAAACCTCATCATCCAGAACGTAGGGCCGGGACCGGCCAAGAACATCAGCTTCCACTTCTCCTCGCCCATCGAAAGCTCCGACGGCTTTGTGCTCTCCGATTTGACCCTCTTTCAGGAGGGAATAACCTCTCTGGCGCCAGGGGCCAGGATCGTCTGCTACTGGGATGAGCTAGAAAACCTCCAACCGATGATCCAGGAAGGTACGCTCGAACGGAACGCGACGGTGACGGTGGAGTACGAGGACATCGCCGGGGGCGCGTATTCGCACGATTGGTAGGTAGACCCCGGACTCTACTTGGACCTTAGGACCCAAGGGTATAAAGATACGGACGATCTAGTGGACGCTGTGGAGCACGTCGCACAGGAGATCGAGCAAGCCGGGGATCGGAGGGGCCCAGAGGAATAGGAAGGCCTAGAAGCCGTAAAACCGGCAATCGAGTTTCCGAGAACTTCGCGGTAACCGAGTTTGTCGGACGAGGTACCCATACTGGCATCCTGAGAAGCCCCGCCGGCGGGGCAAGAAGCCAGGCAACCGGAGAGGGAGCGGGAAGAAGACAGGGGCTTTTTCGAGAGAGCCCGGGAAGAGATCAAGGAGGAAGTCCTTGGCCAGGAAGAACCAAGAGGAGAAGAAGCCTGGGGGATGAACCCCGCTAACTCCACACGTTGAGTCTTGTAAGTTATTAAGATAACAAATCATGTGATAGAGTAGACACACGGTAGCTACACCACATAGGCAATGTGCTGTCTCTCCTCGACTTTTACTAGCGTGCCAGGCGGCTGGAGGGAGTACGATGGTGAGGCAGGACCACAAGATAGGGGCACGCCCCAGAAACTGGCTGGTCCCAGTGCTGCTGCTGTTGTCGCTGTGCGAATTGAATTCCTACGGCTACGAACACATGGTAAAAATGACAGCCCTCGGGTTCGGGGCGCTTAACCCTGGCACGTTGTACAGAACGCTTAGGCAGATGGAGAAGGCACTTTTAAGAGCGTCTGGAAGACCTCTAATGGTGGGCCTGCCCGCAGGATGTATTCCATTACCGCTGCTGGAGATGCGTATCTAGACTTATGGGCGGAGGCGCTCGATCAAACACCAAAACGATCAAACACCAAAGTATCGACCCAACATAAATCCCCCTGTAAATGTCGCCTCAGATGGTTGGGTAAGTGTGAGTGGGGTATATATATAGTTAGCATATAGCTCTAAGATAAATAACCTAAGTTGCCCCCTATTGAGGCAGATAATATCCTTCCGATTCGAAGGCTACACAACCTTTCTTGAATCGGGAGGAGAACTTGGACGAGACCATAACCCCCCTCGTCTGTGTGTGTGACGACTTCTTCTTGAAGGCCAACAACCGCTTCGACGATCCCCAGGTTAGGCTCACAACAGCTGAAGTGATGACCGTTCCCCTAGTGGCTGCGACCTTCTTCGGCGCCAACATCGACAAAACCTGTCGGTTCCTGCGCGAGTATGGCTACATGCCCAAGATGATCAGCAAGGGCCGCTTCAACCATCGGC
>JAWWQA010000530.1:0-2517 GCA_033854695.1 Rubrobacteraceae bacterium | reverse complement strand
GCTGGCGCTGCGATAAGAAGTTCTGCAGCTCTACCATGCTCAGCTCTGACTCGTATGTGTATGGTCCATACAATGTATCTATATAATCGTTGGCTCCATATGTAGCTCCATAATTACTCATCAGGGGGATAGTCTCATCGAACCCCTGAGCCATGGCTGGTGCGGCGAAACTCATCATTACCATAACCGCTGCTCCGGTAAGGACCATCCTCTTAATCGACTTGATCATCTTCGATCTCCTACCTCTCTCTGTGGCCACCCATGTGGCTTACAAGGAGAACATTAAGACAGCGATGCTAAAAAAGGATCGACCAAAAGGATGGTTATCCAGAGTTGATCGGTTGACCTTGCTATCAACCGAACGGTTGAGAGCGGCGATACCAGGCCTTACAGAGGGCAGGGGGCTTGCACCGAGGGCTAGAGAGATAAGTTGTATCTATTCACCGAGCTTCCGAGAAGAGAAATTCTCGGAAACTCACATCCAACATCCTGAGTAAGGATGTACTAAAACCCGCTTAGCCCCGGTCCTTTCAGTCCGGGCCGGTCCAAGCCTAAGACAACATCTTGTAGTGTTGCATAAATATCCAGGAATCTTCTGTCGCTGGAGCATATATCCACACTGTAGCCGGGACTAGGTCTAGTCGTTAGAGCTCGGCGTTAACTACATCGTTGCTTCGTCTATGCCTTCGTTGGTGAGGACGAAAACCCCGTAGTCGGGGTCGGCTTCAGCTATCCATCCTTTCCCCTCTAGGTATTGCGCTATTGACCAGAATTCTTCTAGGTCCGAGATGTTCGCCCGATTCATCACCGGTGTCATGGTTACATATGTTCCCGTCCTGCCGTACGCTTCCACAGCGGCGGCTTGCAGAACACGGCGTGCTTTCTCTGGAAGCCCCCACACTTCGCTCACGAAGATTTTCCCCTCCTCATCCCGACTAACAAGCACATGTTTTACGTTGGTAAGGATAGCGTGTCCCATGTGGTGTGTCGAAGTAGTTTCTGCAGCCAACCCTTGGAGAGGCTCCACGCGCGCGAGTTTGACCTCTAACGAGCAGGAAGGGGTCAGGTAAAAGATACCCGCTGATGGACAGATACGCTCCTCGCCGCAAACCGCCGCTTGCAGACGACGCATGTATGCCGTCGAATGAAGGCACTCGACGTATATCGTCGCATGAGAGTGCCGCAAGCTCGAGTTGGACTAACATCGCAGTTGCGGCGAGAGCACTCAGCGTGGCACAACGTACTGTGCAGTCTTATGTGCAGCGGGGAATACTGGACGCTAAGTCCGAAGGTGAGGGGGTAAACAAGACTCTCTACATTTCTATCGACTCTCTCAATACTCTAAGAGCGCAGCGCATAGCCGAAGGCAAAATAGACGAATCTGCGCCGCAATATGCGCATGACGAATCCACCGCAGATTTTGCCGCAGTTGTGCAGAACCTCGCCGCAAGGATGGCGGCCGAGGCGGCGCGAGCGGCAGCGTTGGAGCAACGACTAGACTCACAGAACGCACCGAGTCACCTTTGCGGGAAGACCTTGAACGAGAACGGCAAGAGCACCAGCAAGCGCAAGAAGAAGCCCGACGCCTACGTGAGGAGCTAGAGGTCGAGCGCTCTAGGGGATTCTGGCGGGGGCTGTTCGGAGGGTGATCTAGCCTGCGGCTAGTCTGGATAGCGCGAGTCTGTGCTTTTCTCCTATTCTTCGGCGTAATCGTACTAGCCGTATACATGGCATTCTCTACTTACGCGCCTGACAAGCTACCGGAGCTAACAAGCACCCTGATCGGAACGTTGCTCGGCGCGGTTCTTGCGGCGGCCGTTGGAGTTGGGCTCTCTTACTATCAAGGGAGGAAAACCGAGGCGACGAGAGTACAATACCTCCTCGAGTCATTGATTGGCGAACTGTACGCGACCCGTGACAGGCTGGGAGCAACATCGCCAATGCGAGTACCCGATCCGGAGGGTAACAGTGAGTTTCCGAGAATTTCCCTTGTCGGCAATCTAGTGAATAGAGGCAACCTGACTAGTGCTCTCTAGACGCAACCACTTTCAAGGATACTCCGATCGCAGCTCCACACTCTTATGCGCTCTTGCCCGGTATTATTCATGATCGTGGACAACGCCATCTACGTTGACGGGCGTCGCGCTGCAGAACAACCCAGCTCTTTGCAAGAAACCTATGAGGTCCTTCGTCAACTACACGGAGTGGCCTGGATCGACCTCTACAAACCAACCCAGGAGGAGTTCGAATCAGTAGCCCAGGAGTTAGAGTTGCCCACGCGGGTGGTGGAGGATGCGATCAAAGCACAGCAGAGGCCTAAGCTCGTGCGCTACGGCGATTCATTATTCGTGGTGCTCAAGACTGCTCGCTATCTGGACGAACCCGAAAAGGTGGAGTTCAGCGAGGTGCATGTTTTGGTAGGCAAAGACTTTGTAGTTACAGTGCGCCACGGAGAGATTCCGGCTTTGGACGAGGTGCGCCGACAGCTGGAGGGCGAGCCGGCGTTGTTGCGCCAAG
>JAWWQA010000529.1:0-4566 GCA_033854695.1 Rubrobacteraceae bacterium | reverse complement strand
GGTCCAACGGAACACCGCATGCTGCCGCCTGCGCCTACAAGATCCCGGAGCGCCTCACGAACGTCTGCCTCTTTAGCGGTGTCACTCCCTTCGACCTTCCCGGTGTACTGCACGGCATGGAGACGGGAGTGCGGTTGCAATTGGGACTGGCAAAGTACCTGCCCTGGCAGGTGGTGAAGGAGGTCTGGACTCCCATTGCCTGGAGCTTTCAGCACAGGTTAGACAGTACCTACGAGGAGTTCCTGCATGTTCTGGATGACGCTGAGCGGGCAGAGTTTGGCCAGCCTGAGGTCCGCTCCATGCTCTCTGCCTCGATGATGGAGGCCTACCGGCAGGGCGGTGACGGTGAATCCTGGGACGACAGGCTCGTGACCGGCGCTTGGGATTTCCGTCTGGAGGACATCGAGATGGAGGTGCACACCTGGCACGGCACGGCCGACACGCTTGCACCTCCGGCCATGGGCCGCGCCCTCGCAGATGCCCTCCCCCACGGCCACATTAGCTGGTGTGAGGGTGAGGGACATGGCCTCTGGTTCAAGCACTGGCCGGAGATGCTGTACACGTTGCTATGACCGCCAGACGTATCACTGGGCGCGGACACCCACTGAGAGGAGCACTCATGCACAGACACGTTTTGTCGGCAGTCCTTGCAGATCAACCCCAGCAGTACGAGCGTCTCGGATTGGTGCAGGACCATATCGCAGTCTGGGAACAGGACGGTTGAGACACTAGGTTTGGGGTACACTATAGGAGTCTGGGGAATAGGTGCCCGGGGGGGTGGAGATTGTAGAATGGCCCAGAGGTTCCTGGACTAACTATCTTGAGATGAACCCTTCCCCTATAACCTAACTCGTGAGTACCTAACCTCTGTGTGGGCTATGGCCAAGACAGATTTCAAGTGCTTAGGAAGCCGTATGAGCCCCTTTAAAAGGAAATACGGGCGTACTTGACCTGCTCCCATAAGTATAAGATTTTCATGGAAAATAGTGCAAATGGCTCATGAGCAGAGCCGCCTACTACTGCCATACTTCAGAGAGCAATGGGTTACGTTGAGTAAACGTGGAAGGAAGTGAAGATGGCTGCTGAAGGTGCTGTGGCTCCCGCTGTTGCCCCACGGGAGGATATACACGTTACGGGCAGAAGGGTCCTGGCCATCATCATTGATGGTATCTTGCTTGGCCTTGTATTCGGTCTAATGTCTTTTCTCTTTGGAACAGCTTCGACAGGTGAGGGTGGTGCAAACGCTTCGTTAAACGGAGTTGCTGCCCTAGTTTACTTCCTAATAGCCTTCGCCTACTTCACTATCCTTGAGGGATATCTAGGGCAAACCGTAGGGAAGATGCTCTTGGGCATAAAGGTCGTTCGGGAAGATAATGGTGAGGTTCCTGGGATTGGAGCCGCAGCCATAAGAACCTTGCTTCGCATCATAGATGGGCTTTTCTTCTACTTGGTAGGCTTCATCGCGGTTATGGCTTCGGCAAAGAGGCAGCGTCTAGGAGACATGGCGGCACACACTCTTGTAGTTCGAAAGTAAAGAAGAATGAGTAACTGTGAGCCAGGGCGAAATGAAACCCTGGCTCTCTTTCTGCCCGCCCATCAAGATGCCCGGGCCTGAGTAACTTAGGAAAATCCTCATTGTTTTCTTAGCTTCCTCCTAAGGTCGGGAGGCACAATAAGTGGGTAGCTTCTTTCCTACAATCGGAAGCTACTTACTTTCCGCTAGCGCCGGGGCTTCTTATCTCCCCCGGCGTATTTCTTCTCTGAGTTTAGGTCCAGAGAACGTTTTACCCGGCTCTCCAAGCGGCTTACAAGGGCTTCTAGGGGCCTTAGAGAAGACGTTGACCTTAATCAAAATCAAGTACGCTTATCTATTCTATGTATGTCCTCAGTAGAATGTCGTTCTTGACGAACGTCGAGTGGAGGAAGTCACTGTAGAAGTCCTCACCCCATTGCTCTGCCCCTTCCAAGCAAGTACGAAGATACGATTCATTGGGCGATATAGAATCGCTCTGCTTGTCCTCATCTCCGGTGTAGATGTAGATATTCTGAGGGATTGGGCTGGTATAGGAAGAGTCGTATCTTCTCAGGGAGGATGAAGCTACCCCTATTCGTTCATAACCCTTCTCCCGTTCATCTAGGTCAATGAAGAAACCATCATCTAAGCCCCAAATCAACAGACCATTGAGCCAGTGCTGCTGAGACCTAACTGCATTCAATACGGCCCTCTCCTCCCCCTGATCAGCCCTCCAAGAAGGTTCTTGACGAAATGTGCGTTTGAATCCTTGGACAATGACGGGAGATGTACTATCTACAGAGAACCCACCCTTGACTAATTCCGATTCGTTGATCAAGCTGCCGTATACGATGAGGGCATCCATCCACTTTACCTACCTTCGGTAGACATATTTTCTTCACCAATTTTCCTCTTCTCGTAATCTATCTCTTCTACCAGAAGAGAGAAAGTCACTGATCTCCACTATCACCACTCTCGTAGGACTACCTCTACTGGCCATTCACTATACACATGCGTTACCTTTCTCTATCTGAGAATAGATAAGATTCGTATATAAGTGTCCAAGAGGCTATCCTTGCAGGACGATTAAGGAGAGGCCGAGTAGTGTTTGAGGATAGGGCAGCCTAGAGTATCTAGGGTAGAAACCAGGTTTATCGGATTGGGAAGCAGCCATGCGATGGATTCAATACCTGGTAGGATTCTTCTCTGTAGACCTTCCGATATACCCTTTTTTCGGATCAGATATCCTAGGTCCAGAACCATCTATTGAGAGCAGAAACGTAGAAGACATAGTACGTTTCTGCTAATATCATGTCTTGCTTGATTAAGCTGACGGGGGGATAAACACATGAAAGTAGTCACCGGGACTATATGCCTTGTAGTAGCTCTAACCTTGACAGTGACAGCAGGGGCGTTTGCTCAGATGACACCACAAGCGGAAGGCAATACTAACTCTCAGGTCACCAACACTAAGTCCGTCAACGGTAAGACCTTGCCCAATCCTACTTCTTCGACGAACCCTACGACTTCGACAGACCCAAAGGCCTCTACCAGCCCCACGACCTCAACGAACCCTACAACCTCGACACAAAACCCGACTACACCGACAAAGACGAGCACCCCGGCTGCAGGAACCACCCCAGTTAAAGACTGTGCCAGTGAAATAGCTGGTATGAACACCGTTCTAAAGGCCATCCCCCCCCAAAAACGCACTTCATGGGGTGAGGCTGGACGGCTACCGGATGTTCCGTGTGCTGGGTACAGTTACGCAGCGGACTTCACTATAGTTTCTGATACTCCCTCAATCCCTGATACTTCCCCGGCGACGCCATTGCCCAAAACCCAAGGGTAGAGGATTCGGCGAGGCTCTTCTTACGATAGCCACCCGGCGAGGAGATCTTATAGCTACACTACCGGATCGTCCTGGTGGTTTTGGGGTATAAGTGATGGGTGGAGATACGGAACCACACTGAGCAGGTCCTAAGAGAGCTGAAGGAATCACTTGAGGCAACCTCTGAGAAAATGCTGCCAAGGACGACGTGGCCGTCCTAGTCTACACTGTTTCCCTTGGTGCTATTTACTGAACACTAGAATCTACCCTCGGTACTCTAGGTGCCGAGAAGAACGAACTAGAGTACGAGGGTAGATATCGACTTTATGTTATAGACACATTGGCTCTATAATTCTGCCAGCTTTCCTAGAGGTCTCACTCCTCTTCCAGAGGCTTTACTAGCCCCTCCATAGCCTTCACAGCCTCCTTCTGCATGTCGGGGAGCACATGCGAGTAGGTATCGAGGGTGATGGTAATCGAGGAGTGTCCTAGAAGCTCCTGAACGACCTTGGGATGAGTATTCCTGGTTAGGAGAAGGGTGGCACAGGTGTGTCTTAGATCATGGAATCTCGTGTTGAGTGGGAGACGAGCCTTTCTGAGCAAAGGCTTCCAAGAACGATTATGTAGGTCATGACAATTGATAGGGGTTCCTACCTTGGAAGTGATCTGCTATGGCCTTAGCAAGCTTGGTGGACACTACCTTTCTAGTCTTGCCGTATATGTACTTGGTCTTCTTCTCAGATTCAGAGTGTGTAGTGTATTGGCCAACCCAAAGGCCATCTTTTCTTCTGTAGACAGACCCTTCTCCCTTACCCCTTCTTTTGCTCATCTTCCTCCTCTCAAGCTGTAGTAAAGGCTGTAGTAGTGAAAGAGAGTGGGGGAGGAGCTCTTTGATTTTTCAGTGATTTGCAGCAAAAAGAAGTATCGCGCCTGGAAGGATTCGAACCTCCGACACAGGGTTTAGGAAACTATGAGGGCACTTCTCATCCTACAGGCGGTGCCGGTGTATCAGCCTATATTGCAGGGATTTCGCGACTTCGTGTTTGCGCCTATCCGCATCCTTTGGCGCCTGCCCGCATCCCTCGTGGTGTTAGTTTGAACATAGTGTCTATTGCACATAGCGCACAGAATTTGCCCATTAGCGGCGCATCAGTGTTACGTCTATCTCTCTCCTGCTATAGCGGTAGACATTACCTGTGATGCAGTGTCTTGGCACGTCGCC
>JAWWQA010000528.1:0-2954 GCA_033854695.1 Rubrobacteraceae bacterium | reverse complement strand
CTCGTGCTCCTGGCCTGGAAAGCGGAGACAGTGGGCTGGACGAGAGCATCAAACGTTTCTGGCTATAGCGCGAAGATAGCGTCTGGACAGAAGTAGCCGCCGCTCCGAGCGTCGCACCGCCTTTTATCAGGCGGCTCCGAGCCTCGTCGGCGTTCAGGATCTTCTTGGCCGCGAGGTAGCCGGAGGTGGCGTTGATCGTGGATCGTTTAGCGGCTCGGGAGGATGAGCCGCAGCCCCAGAAGTGCGAGCGCCGCACCGGCGATCCGATCTACCCAGCGCTTGATGCGCCGGTAGACCTCCTGGGCGCGTCGGGTTGAGAAGAAGCAGGCCAGCGCGACATGCCAGCCGGTTGCGTCAACGGCAATGATGCTGATGGCAGCAAGTTTGACCCACATTGGTAGGGCGGGTGTCAGAAGTGCCGCGAAAATGCTGCCAAAAAAGATGACGGCCTTCGGATTCGTCAAATTGGTCAGGAGCCCCAGCCGGAAAGCCTGCCAATCGGTGTGGACAGTCGCATGCGTGGACGAAGATGGGACAAGCGAGTGATGGTCGGCGGTGCGCCACAGCCTGCTACCCAGATAGAGTAAGTACATTCCTCCCAGGAGTTTGATTCCGCCATACAACCAGGCGAATTGTGCAAACACGACACTCAAGCCAAAAAGAGCGGCACTAGACCAGATGGTGGAACCGATCGCAACGCCCAATGCCGTGACAATACCGGCGCGGCGGGTATGGCTCATGGCCGTTTGGGTAACGATAAGGACGTTCGGGCCAGGGCTGATCATGGCCAGCACGTGGACGGCAAAAACGCTACTGAGCACAACGGCGTAGTTCATACCGTAACGCCTTTCCTGCCTGGCACGACACGTTCAATGTGATCATATCAACACGTAGCAGTTGTAGGGAAGGACGATCGTGGCCGATCCGGCGCGGCTTTCGGCCGGGGTCACGGTGGTAGACGCCGGTGAGGGCTATGTTATCCTGGGAGAGGTGCTCGTCAAAGACCTCGACGCGGGTCAAGCAGGCTGGTCGAGCAGTTCGCCGAGGTGCCGATCGACTTGTTCCATGTATCCCGGCTCGAGGCCGAACAGGCCCAGGTGTCCGCTTATGCTCTCGACGACGCGCAGTTCGCTACCGGGGACCAACTTCTGCTCTGCGGCGCAATCGCGCACGGGGAAGAACATATCCTCGTCGATGGGCATGATGAACGTTTTGGCCGTGATGCGGTCGAGTGCCGCGGCGAGGTCGCCGCCGGTGTGCCGACTGACGTCTCCTCGCTGCCACTTCCACGCCATGCACAAAAGGTCGTTGGGGTCCATCGGTTGGAAGTAGGCATCCACGAAGCCCATCTGGAAGTCGTCCGCCGACGCAAAACCTAGGGTTCTCCAATGCTCTTGCTTCCAGAACTCCGTCGAAAACCCCATGACCGACCAGATCCGGGCATGCCGGGCCAGGCCGTCGTGTACGTTCGACGAGGCTTCGTACCAGCCATCACGGAACGCGGGATCGGATGTGATAGCCTCCTTGAGGGCTTCGGTGTAGATGAAGTCATGTGGGGTGTTTTTCGCCGTCCCGGCTATCGGAGCCGCCCGCTTCACCTTCTCCGGGAACCGGACCGCCCACTCGTATGTCTGTTGTGCTCCCATGGAGCCGCCCGTGACGAGCTCTAGCTGCTCGATACCGAACCACTCGCGCAACAACTGCTCCTGCGCGCGAACGTCGTCTCCTATCCTGACGTGCGGGAATCGAGCCATAGCGAACGGGCCGTCTGTGTTGTGAGGCGACGTGGACAACCCGTTGCCAATGTGGTTAACGACTACGATAAAGTATTTCTCTGGATTCAGCGCGTGTTCAGGACCGATGTAGACGTCCGCGAAGATCTGGTGCGTTCCCGAGTACCATGTCGTGATCAGGATAGCGTTGTCCTTTGCCGGACTTAGCTCACCGAACGTTGCGTAGGCGAGCTTGCAATCCCGCAGCGTGTAGCCCTCTTCGAGGACGAAATCGCCCAGATCGAACAGCTCGTACGGACCATGTATCTCCGGCGTATAGTAGGGGTTCTCGATCACTTCTCTGCCCTCCACTCGTGTCATCGACGACGTAAGATTACGCGCGATGTCCGCGCTTCCCTTCCACCACTCCGGATACTACCCGTGCCGCGGACGACGCGCAACCGCCCCGGAGACTATTTTGCATGAGACGGCCGCCAGCGATGGCTGGGCAAGCTATTCTTGGCAGCTTTACCAGATCTCCTCGGACATCTCTCTTGGACAAAGGCCTAAAGATTCACACTGGGCTGCGGGTGGAGGTCACGTCGAGCCGGCTGATTGACGTAGCCCGTACAGGAATCTATGCTGAAGCCGGGTTCAGGCCAGTCGATATCATCCCCACCGGATCGCCGTTCGACATCGAAGGTGCCCCAGCCTGGTCCACTCCGGAAGACACTCCTCAAGCTCGCCAGCGCGCTGAGGTTGATCTGCTGCTCATACGTCGTCTTAGACAAGCGAATTATGGTGAAGTCTCAACAAAATAGGCGGGCCCCTGTGAAGGGACCCACCTGTTTTCGCGGCTCTATCTGGAGCTAGAGAGCTGCTACTTACTACTTGATGATCCTACGGGCCAGGAGACCGCCACCTACCAGCAGGGCGCCAGCACCCAGCGCGAACAGAGAAGCCGCGCTAGCACCACCGGTCTTAGGCAGCTCGGGAGCCGGCGGGGCCGGAGCTGGCGGAGGAGCCGGGGCCGGAGGCGGAGCAGGGGCAGGCGGTGGGGGAGGCGGCGGCTTGCACGGAGCCTTGGCCACTACGCCACCGGCCTTGGACTCTATCACCCCGTCTACGCAGTTGGCATCAGCCTTCGCCGCACCAGCGGTAGCCGTCTTGGCCTTGGCGTCGGCGACCACCTGAGGGTCGCTCTGCGCAAGAGCGGGAGCGGCGAACGCCAGCGCCATCGCC
>JAWWQA010000527.1:0-2624 GCA_033854695.1 Rubrobacteraceae bacterium | reverse complement strand
CCTCATTCATGTCCGGAAGTATACAATCGGATTCCGTATCAATTACTTATTCTCATAGAATAGTGACACTCACCGCCAAACCTCAAAGATGCCGAGTCTCAGTCGGCGGCGACTGCCAGTTGTTGTTGCGACCATCAAAGTAGGTGACGGGCGCATCTGACAGTTCCGATGGCTCAACGTCGTCGAGACAGGCCAGGTTGATGCTGATGTAATCGCCGCCCAGGACATCGAGATGACCGCGTCCAAACGGTTGTATGCCGCAGGTGCGGCAGAAGAGGTGGTGCCCGGTTTTAGTGCCGAACTGGTAGTCCGCCAACTCACCCTCGCCAGCTAGCTGGCGAAAGGCGTTGGGCTTGACGATCACACCCCACCACCGGGTCTTGGTACAGAACGAGCAGTTGCACTTGGTGGTACCCGCGCTCAGAGCAACATCCGCTTCATAGCGGGCTGCTCCGCAGTGGCAACTTCCAACGTATGTTTTCTTCATTCGTGAATCTCCAGTTTTGCTCCGACTACGACTGTTTACAACACCACTATAGCCCTAACTTGCGGACCTTGGAATTTCTAGTCAGGGCACCGCGGGCTTAAGAACACTATATACAGGCCAACTATCAACCTGGGGCGGGGTAGCCCCGCATTCTGCATCGCCTGATAGAGCCTCTCATGGAGGAAGGTGTCAAACGCTTGCTGTGACTCCCACACATCAACTACTTCCAGCCTTCCTCAGTCGGTCCGGCAGCATGAGATATGCCTCCCGGTGGCATCCTGCCGCCAAGGTTTAGTTGCTTGATCACCGTGTCATACTGCTCCTGGGTCACACCGGGGAAGTTCATTATGAGTCCGACAGCCATCGTCGACCTTTACTCCATAGTCATCGGTTCCTTTCTCCTTTTTCTTCACTATCGTGATCATGATGGCATCTGGTAAAGTTTCGCACATCCGCTCCTCCTGAAGCTTAAAGCTAAAGCGTTCCCACCTATAGCGAACGAATTGCCTCTAGAAGATAGTTACCCCTTCAAACAATTCTCGGAAACTGAGTGAAAGGAAAGGATCGGAGCCCCAGCGCGCAGCTAGGACCCCGGCCTGTTTCTACTCCCCACTACCGGTCCAGGGGTACGAGTCGAGCCAAGTGGGTAAGATGGTGCTCATTTTAACCCGTGCCTGCTGACTGCTTTCTCTTCACCCAACATATCTACTTAAGGCGGTCACCGGTTGGCTAATTCATAGCTTCATCTATGCCTTCGGGGGTGAGAACGAAAACCCCGTAATCGGGATCGGCTTCGGCTATCCATCCCTGCTGGTCTAGATATTCCGCTATCGTTCGGAACTCTTCTGGGTCTGAGATGTCCGCTCGCTTCATAACCATGTCCATGATTACGTATGTCCCAGCTCTACCGTAAGCTTCCACTACGGCCGCCTGCAGGACCCGAAGGGCTTGCTTTTGGATCGCTTTTCTCTCGCGTACCAAGAGGCGCTCCCTTTTGTCTCGAGGTGCCAAAGCACCCTCGATGCTTACACGAGGGATAGTTTACCGTATTCGAAGGACCAACACATCGACTATAAGGCATATGTGTCGGTGAAGAGGGTGAAAGACCCGCCAGTTATTCACAAGCTGCCTATCTTCGCTTGGGCCTGGGTTCGTCTCGAAGCAGCAAGGGACATGGTTGTCGGAGAAGATGGCCTTTGGTTTCAGGATCGGGACTAAATAGCCCGTGCCTGGTGCACTATCGCCTCTATGGCAGCTTCATAGCGCTCCATATTTTGGGTCTCATAGGCAGCACGCTTCTCGGCCATCAGGACCTCCATGCGAGCTGATAACCCATTCGACGCTTCGTGCGATTTGGCCTGTAGGCGACGCAACGCATGCTCACCCTCATGGGTGAGATGCCGTGCACGTCTTGCATCCCAAGTCACGGCTTCGCAGCCTACGAAACCCTAGTAGGTGGCGACGAAGCAAATTCGGTGAGGCTGTCCCTTCTATATAGGGGAGTCAAATACTTGCTCAGGGTTAAGCCCTCGAAGGCCGGATCTAGTGCCATTGCCCGTTCTTCTTCAACCAAAATTCGCTTAGCGCTAACTGCCGAGCAGCCCTTTCAATTACTGCGTCTTCAGGCTGGCGGCTACGCCAGGCATTCACAGGCCCTTTTAAGGCTCTTATCTGCTCTGGCGTTTGGGCTACCTTAATATGAAAGATAAGTCGTCGACGTTCGCTTGCCTGGTTCATGGCCAGAAGTGTCTCTAGGGTTCGAAGGCCTAAAGGCCGAGGTCATGAGTCGTCGTCGTCTCTAGCGACTCCGGCCTTAATTGCGTACTACTGGTGTAATCCCACTCCCCGGGTGTAGGCTCACCGTATTCCTCTAGGAGCATCGCCCCTTGAAGGGGCGTCGGTATCACCCAGACCCAGCAGGCAACGTTCTTCTCCACATCGTAGAGTTCATATAAGGGAAGTTGATCCTGCCACACCCACTGCGGGACCAGTATGGACAGCTCATCAGCGTTTCCGATGGCTAGGTGTTCAGCGAAGCCACCGTCCACTTCCCAACCCGCCTCAACCAATTGCTGCTCTATAGCTTCCCTATCCACTTGCTACTCTCCCTTGCCGTTCCATTTGTGATGTCTTCCTA
>JAWWQA010000526.1:0-5099 GCA_033854695.1 Rubrobacteraceae bacterium | reverse complement strand
AGCTACACCTTTAGTATCCCGCCTGTTTCTGAGGGAACGCTAAGAATACGATAAGAATTTCCCGGCGGTTACTTTAGGCGGAGTATCTGAGAAGGCGGGCTGCTTAGAGGCTGCCCCCATAGGAAAGAAATAACCGACGAACCGAGCGGACGACCAGTATTTGCGACTCCCCTTCTCTAAAGAACACCCACTGGGATGGGCGTAAGATTTTGGCACAACCACTGTATCTCTACATCGCCGAGCACAAACCCACTATATGTAGCGAATTATTGGGTTACATTATCGTGTTAGTAGTTGAAAAATATGATCTTCTCATTCTATTGAGCATACAATTATTAGCGTTCTTGAACATTCCGCCGATGGCGCGGAGAAAATACAGAGGGGGGAACATTGAAGAAGTTGATGTTGTTGGCGGCGTTGTTGGCGATGGCGGTAGTTGCCGCTGTGCCAGCCATAGCGCAGGTTACCCAGACGCCTGAGCAGCAGGTTGAGAGCGGGGACTCCAGCCAGACGTTCACGGTGACAGGTGGTGGCGATAACTCCAATGCGTGCCAGGGTATACAGGGTATCTCCAACACTGGTAACGCGTTGAACAACACAAATGTCCTGCAATACGCTTCCGAGGGTGGGGTCGAAACGAGCGGTGGCGACTTCGAGATAGACCCCTCGCAGACGACTACGTGCAAGAGTGACGTGAACCAGGCCGCCTCGGCCAGCGGGAATTAAGGAGAGCTTAACCAACGACGCTAGTCGTGAGGAGGCGGGCACCTCGTGAGAGCCCGCCTCACATGGAAACACGATCTTAAGGAGATAATGTTGAGGAAGTTGATATTGATAGTGGCGGTGCTAGCGATGGCGCTAGCGTTTGCTGCACCTGCCCTGGCGCAGAGCAATCCTCAGGTAGTCGCCGACGCCGTGAACAAGACAGCCAACGCAGGTGGTCCTGCTGGGGCGACTGCTGATGCCAACTGCAAAGATGGGGTGATCGAATCCAAGGCCGGTGGCGTAGAGGCCAAGGCTCCCTGCAAGCCGCCACCCCCCCCACCACCCGCTCCTGCTCCGCCGCCCGCTCCTGCTCCGCCGCCCGCTCCTGCACCTGCTCCGGCACCTGCTCCCGCGCCGATGCTGCCCAAGACCGGTGGTGGCAGCGTCGCTTCTCTGTTCGCGCTGGGTGCTGGCGCCCGGTTGGTAGGTGGCGGTCTGCTGGCCCGAAGGATTATCAAGTAGTAGTACTAAGCAGCAGCTCTCTCTAGCTCTAGCGAGAGCCACGAAGATAGGCGGGTCCCTTCACAGGGGCTCGCCTATCTTCGTTTCGGTTTCATCCATTGGTCTATTGGCGCAGCCTCTCTTGGGTGCGGACTCATTAGGTCTGTGACGCGGATCTTGTCGCCTAATGAGGTGTGGTAGCCACTGTACCCGTGCTGCTCAGACATGCTTTCGTTCTCTCTTGTCGATCATCGCGTATGCAATCTCTTCTCCAAACCACCACTGGTGCCCCGGACGCCAGATCCTCCTACCGCACCTGATCTTGTAGTCCCATCCTGCCCGGTAGAGCGCTTTGGCCTCTCTCCTCCACTCCAGAGCATCTTCGCGGGTCTCCGACTTCGTGCGGGTGGGCAGACTGACCACCTTGGCAGCTGTTGCAGCCTGGCGCTGGTACTCGAGGAGGCTTGCGGGCTCGGTCATGAGAACACCGCCTTTAAGCCAGCCTCGAACAGTGACGGCTGTGGAGTCGGAGCGGAACGAGCCAGCGAGTAAGAAGCGACGGCTCATGTTCATACAGAGTGCAGAGCGACGAGTGAAGAGATGAAGGCAGGGGTTACGCGCTTGAGGTTTATGGCGAATTCACACATCGCCACATACCCTCCCAGATACTTCTTGTGTACCCCGCGGAACGTCCTCAGGAAGTTGCGCACCGTCGTCCATAACCCTTCGATAGTGTTCACATGCACCTCCCTGATCCCATCCCCATCATCATCGCGCGCCCACTCCTTTATGCCATGCTTGACCGTTTGATGCTTCCTTACGACCTGCTCGTAAGCCCGCCACTCATCGGTATAGAGCGTGGCTTCGCTAGGCGTGTAGTCGTGGACATGGGGCAGCAGGGTTTCCTTGTCGGTGTGTTTGATGACCCGCAGCCTTACCTCTCCGGTGCCCCTGCCCACGCTCCCGACTATCGGCGGACGGTCATTGTCGTAGCTTCCGTGCCCGCGCCGCTTGTTGGCGCGCCTTCTGGGCGGATCTTCGGGGTCAGGGTGCCTATTACCTTTTTTCCCCCGCGTTACTCTGGAACATCTCGTCGGTCTCTATATGCTCATCCGTTAGAGGCGTATCTGGTTGAAGCCTTCGGGCGTTTTGCTGTAGCTCCTTGCGCAACTCGTGTACGGTTGCGCGGCTTACGCCCAACTCCTCGGCCAATCTCATGGCCGATTCTCCCTTGCTCACCCCTCGCAAGAGCAAGACCACCTGTGAGGGGCGCAAATGTTTCTTCTCGAAGAGCGTGCCGGAGTAGAGATTGTAGATGCCCTCACACTGAAGACAGCGGTAGACGCTGAGCCTACTCGTCTGGGTCTCCCGGAAGAGGCGGCGCCTCGTTGAGCCACACTTCGTGCAACGCAGACCCTCGGGATGGAAATGTTCCATCAGCCACTTCTCGCTCTGTCCATCATCCAGTAGGTTGGTAATCGGAAATATCATGTCCATAGCCTACCGCACTTTCTTCAGACATGAGCCAATCCTCCTTGTTATAGTTCTGTTGCTCTTCGGAGTGATACGGAATCCGCTTGATCACTTACCGTTTTGAACACCAGCGGAAAGTGCATGAGCGAAGCACTAGCAGTGTGCCTCAATCGTTGCGCCACTGTACAACCGGATTCCGTATGATACCTCTGTTGCCGGCCGCGGTGTCGGGGCTCATATTCGAGTGCATTGTACCTTCATATGTAGCAAAATCTCTATAGTGCGGCTGGCCTTGCACAACAATTGGGTTAATGCCGCCAGATGTTGTGGCTCTAAGGCGTCTTGCCTCAAGACATTGGGCTGTCGAGAGATTTTTGTGCAAAGCCAGTGCGACTCGTTGGCGTAGATTAGAGGACTAGACCTACGACGCTGCGTAGGATAGCCGCTGCGTTGACCAGCTGATCGCAACGTCGTCTTAGACGAGGGGATTATGGTGAAGTCCCAACAAAGTAGGCGAGCCCCTGTGGAAGGGACCCGCCTGTGTTCACTACTCTAGATAAAGCTAGCGAGCTGCTGCTTAGTACTACTACTTGACGATTCTGCGGGCGAGCAAACCACCACCTACCAGCAGGACACCAGCACCCAGCGCGAACAGAGACGCTGCACTAGCACCACCGGTCTTCGGCAACTCAGCCTTAGCAGGAGCAGGAGCTGGGGCCGGAGCAGCAGCCTTTGGAGCAGGAGCAGGAGCAGGAGCAGGAGCGGGCGCGGCCTTAGGAGCAGGAGCGGGCGGTGGGGGCGGCGGCGGCTTGCAGGGAGCCTTGGCTACTACGCCACCGGCCTTGGACTCTATTACCCCGTCCTTGCAGTTGGCATCAGCATTCGCCCCAGCTGGACCGCCGGCTGTGGCCGTCTTGTTCACGGCGTCAGCGACTACCTGCGGATTGCTCTGCGCCAAGGCCGGAGCAGCGAACGCCAGCGCCATCGCCAGCACCGCCACTATCAACATCAACTTTCTCAACACTCTACCTCCTTATAGATATTGTTCCTATAGAAGGCAGACCCTAGAGTAAAGGCCCGCCTCCTCACGACTAGCTTCGTTAGCTGAAACTCTCCTTAACCGCTGGCCGAGGCGGCCTGGTTGACCTTCTGGTCACATGTGGTCGTAGACGAGGGGCTTATGGTGAAGTTACCACTATCACTGACCTCGACACCACCCTCGGAGGCGTACTGCAGCACGTTAGTGGAATTCACCGCGTTGCCAGTGTTGGAGATACCCTGTATGCCCTGGCAAGCGTTGGAGTTATCGCCTCCACCAGTCACCGTGAACGACTGGCTGGAGTCTCCACTCTCGACACCCTGCTCGTTTGACTGGGTGACCTGCGCTATGGCCGGTACCGCCGCGACCACCAGCATCGCCAGTAGCGCTATCATTAACATTGTCTTCTTCATAACTTCCTTTCTCCTTCTTGGAGCTTATCATTACTAAATAAAGTTTCGCATTTCGGACATGTATCCGCATCCTCCAAAAGGATGATCTGGGCCGACCAAAAGGATGACTATGCCCAACAGAGGGTGTGAGACCAGGCAATCTCTGTTGGGCATAGTCATCCACGCACAGAGTACACGGGGCATTTAGAGACACGGTTTCGGTCGAGGATAAGATCTAATGAGGTCGGTAGAACCGTCAAAGAAGGATGAGAACCCTGCTAAGCACTTCGGACGGGATGAGTTGCCCCCTTCGCCGGTCCGTCAAGAATGGGCACCCCTGGAGACCTATCATCACTATCCTCATATCCCTATATAGATGTGGGGATGGTGATGATACAGAAGAAGGGCGTGCCGAATCATACTTCAATGATCGGCCGGCCAGCAGAGTCCTGCTATGCGGCAAAGTAGAGGAATTAATTCGTATTTTTTCGTAGCCCTTATAGGGGAACGGAGCGATGTCTTGGAGCCACCTAGAGCAGGCAAGGGAAGTGCTCCTCCGGGCAAAGAAGAGCATCCAAAGTCCTCCTGAAGACTCTATTAACAGTAATGGGGGGGTAAGAGGACACAAGGTAGCAGGGACATACCTGCACCAACTTACCACAGCCCCTATAGAGGCTACGAAAAAATACGAAATCATCGGTGGCAGTGCTCCCAATACTTCTCACCCAGCGTCTGCCACTAAAAGGGCAAAGGGACCAGGAGGCGTAGGCGAGAAGCTATGCTGTACCCCTCTTTAGAGTTGGGCTACTTGAGCCCCTCTAATTGCGAGCAAGCTACAAGGTGGAGGTTGCGGCGGCGTAACTAACCCAAGTTGTCCCCTACAGGCACTGGATGGAGAAGGCCAGCAGGAAGCAGACGATCTTCAGCTCGAAGCCTCTTGGCGTTACCGCGTGGATCTTCTTGGGGAACAAGCTCGTTAGCCGGCTGAA
>JAWWQA010000525.1:0-5438 GCA_033854695.1 Rubrobacteraceae bacterium | reverse complement strand
CTAAAGAACGGGCGACGGAGTTGTCCCACTCCTCGTCGGTCATCTCGCGGCCCTCGGGGGTGAGCCAGGTGATGTCCTTCTCGCCCGCGCCCTGGATGCCGCGGCCCTGGAAAAAACGGCGGCGGCGGAAAACGGGGTGCTCTTTGCGCATCTGGATCATACGCCGCACGAACTGCAGGAAGTTTCTGTCCGCTTGCGAGAGCTCCCAGTGCAGCCAGCTTATCTCGTTGTCCTGGCAATACGCGTTGTTGTTGCCGCTTTGCGTCCGGCCCATCTCGTCGCCCATCAGGATCATGGGTACACCTTGTGATAGCAGCAACGTCGCCATGAAGTTCCGCTTCTGGCGCGTCCGCAGGCGCCGTATCTCCCAGTTATTCGTCGGACCCTCGACGCCGTGGTTCCAGCTTATGTTGTGGCTCTCGCCGTCGTTGTTGTCCTCGCCGTTGGCCTCGTTGTGCTTCTCGTCGTAGGAGACCAGGTCCTGCAGGGTGAAGCCGTCGTGGGCGGTGACGAAGTTTATGCTGGCGTGGGGGCTCCGGCCGTCGTGCTCGTAGAGGTCGGAGGAGCCGGTGAGGCGGTAGGCGAGTTCACCCACCAAACCACCCTCGCCTTTCCAGTAGGCGCGCACCGAGTCGCGGTACTTGCCGTTCCACTCGGTCCAGCCCACGGGGAAGTTTCCGACTTGGTAGCCGCCCTCACCCACGTCCCACGGCTCGGCTATCAGCTTCACCTGAGAGATCACGGGGTCCTGCCGGATGATGTCGAAGAAGGCGCCGAGCCTATCTACGGCGTGCAGCTCCCGGGCGAGCGCACTCGCCAGGTCGAACCGGAAGCCGTCTACGTGCATCTCCTGGATCCAGTACCGTAGGCTGTCCATGATGAGCTGCAACACGCGCGGGTGCATCATGTTCAGGGTGTTGCCGGTACCGGTGTAGTCCATGTAATAACGCTTGTCGTCTGGCACGAGCCGGTAGTAGGAAGCGTTGTCTATGCCCCGAAAGGACAGGGTGGGGCCTAAATGGTTCCCCTCGGCGGTGTGGTTGTAGACAACGTCGAGGATGACCTCCAGACCCGCCGAATGGAGCCTTTTTACCATCGTCTTGAACTCGTCGATCTCCCCCGTCGCCGAATAGCGTATGTCCGGCGCGAAGAAACCTATAGAGTTGTAGCCCCAGTAGTTGCGCAGGCCTCGATCCACAAGGTGTTTGTCGTCCACGAAGAAGTGGACGGGCATCAGCTCAACTGCCGTAACCCCGAGCTTCCTGAGATGCTCTAGTGCGGGCGCCGAGGCCAGACCGGCGTATGTGCCGCGCAGGGCCGGAGGTATGTCCGGGTGGAGTTGCGTGAAGCCCTTTACGTGCAGTTCGTAGATGCTCGTATCGTGCCACGGGGTGCGCGGCGGCCGGTCCTCGCCCCAGGTAAAGGCGGTATCCACGACCTTGCTTTTAGGCATCCCGGCGGCGTTGTCCATGGTGCTCATCTCGAGGTCTTCTTCGCCCCTGAACTTGTAGCCGAAATGGTCGTAGCTCCAGTCGAGCGAGCCGTGCGTGGCCCGGGCGTAGGGGTCCAGCAGCAGCTTGTTCGGATTGAAGCGGTGGCCGTTGTGAGGATCGTAGGGGCCGTGGACGCGGTAGCCGTAGAGCTGGCCCAGCCGGCCGTAAGGCAGGTAGCAGTGCCACACCTGATCCGTGTGCTCCCGCACCTCTATCCGCTCGACCTCCCGCTTACCCGAAGGGTCGAACAAGCACAGCTCCACTCTTTCGGCGTTCTCCGAGAAGAGGGCGAAGTTGACCCCTTCCCCGTCCCACGTGGCTCCTAGAGGATACGACTCCCCCGGCCACACGACGCTCTTCTGCTCGCTCAAAAAGGCTCCTTTTGGTTATGGGCATTTCAGCTAGTCAGCATTTCAGCTTCTTGTTTGGTTCGCCGCGCTTTCGCGCGCCATCTTTTTTGGCTGAGCCGCTTCTCGAGCGAACTAGCCTTCGCCACCCGCAGCGTAGCTGATCGGCTCGCTAGCCGACCGGCTTCAATACGATCGTCGCGAGCGGCGGCACGGTCAGCAAGAGGGAGTATGCCCGCCCGCTGGCCGGAGTATACTCCGCCGCGCCGGGTTCACCGTTTTCGACGCCGCTACCGCCGTAGCGGGTCGCGTCGGTGTTGAGGACCTCGGCGTAGATCAGTCCTTCCGGGACGCCGACGCGGTAGCCGTGGCGGACGACCGGGGTGAAATTGCAGACGACGATGGCGTGTTCACCCTCGCGGTCGCGGCGGATAAAGGAGATCACGCTGTGCTCCCGATCCCCACCCTCGATCCACTCGAAGCCCACGGGCTCGAAGTCTACCTCGTGGAGCGCGGGGGTAGTCTTGTAGAGCGCGTTGAGGTCCTTTATGAGGGTCTGCACCCCGGCGTGCATGGGGTTCTCCAGGAGGTACCAATCCAGTCTGGTGTCGTGGTTCCACTCGCGCCACTGGGCTAGCTCGCCGCCCATGAAGAGGAGCTGCTTGCCGGGGTGGCCGTACATGTAGGCGTAGTAGAGCCGCAGGTTGGCGAACTTCTGCCAGTCGTCGCCGGGCATCTTGGAGATAAGCGAACGCTTACCGTGAACTACCTCGTCGTGGCTCAAGGGTAGAACGAAGTTCTCGTTGAAGGCGTATATTAGCGAGAAGGTGAGCTCGTCGTGATGGTAGGAGCGGTGGATGGGCTCCTCGGCCATGTACTGTAACGTATCGTGCATCCAACCCATGTTCCACTTGTAGCCGAATCCCAAGCCCCCCATCGAGGTTGGTCTCGAGACCATCGGCCAGGCGGTGGACTCTTCGGCGAAGGTGGCGGCGCCGGGGTGCTCGGCGTAGACGAGCTCGTTCATGCGCTTTATGAACGCGACGGCTTCGAAGTCCTCGTTGCCACCGTACTCGTTCGGCACCCACTCGCCGGCCTTTCGCGAGTAGTCGCGGTAGAGCATCGAGGCCACCGCATCCACGCGCAGGCCGTCTATGTGATACTCGGCGAGCCAGAAGAGGGCGTTTGAGATCAGGTAATTCCTCACCTCGTTGCGGCCGAAGTTGAAGACGAGCGTGCCCCAGTCGGTGTGCCGGCCCCGCCGGGGGTCGGCATGCTCGTAGAGGTGCGTCCCGTCGAAGTAGGCCAGACCATGTGGGTCCTCGGGGAAGTGCGCGGGGACCCAATCTATTATCACGCTGATGCCCGCCCGGTGGAACGCATCGACGAGGTGCTTGAAGTCGTCGGGCGTCCCGAACCGGCTCGTCGGGGCGAAGAGCCCGAGCGGCTGGTAGCCCCAGGAGCCGTCGAACGGGTGCTCGGTCGGGGGCAGGAACTCGACGTGGGTGTAGCCCATCTCGCTCACGTAGGGCACGAGCTCGTCGGCGAGCTGGCGGTAGGTGTAGTAGGTGCGGTCCGTGTTCCGGCGCCAGGAGCCTAAATGTATCTCGTAGATGGCTATGGGTGCGTCGAGGGCGCTCTTATCGAGGCGTGTCTCCATCCAGTCTGAATCTCCCCACTCGTAACGGTCGGGGTCGTGGACGATGGAGGCGATGCCGGGTAGGTGCTCGGCCCGGAAGCCGAAGGGGTCGCTTTTGAGGGGCAGGAGGTTGCCGTCGGGGCCTTTGAGCTCGAACTTGTAGAGGGCGCCTTCGCCTATGCTTGGGATAAAGATCTCCCATATTCCCACCCCGGGGTGCTTTCGCATCACGTGCCGCCGGCCGTCCCAGTGGTTGAAGTCCCCGATCACCGAGACCCTCCTGGCGTTGGGCGCCCACACGGCGAAGTTGACGCCTAGGACCCCGTCGAGCCGCGTGACGTGCGCCCCGAGCTTCTCGTAGAGCCGGAGGTGGTTGCCCTCACCAAAGAGGTGCAGGTCCGTCTCGCCCAGGGTAGGTGGGAAACGGTAAGGGTCTTCGATCTCCTGCTCCGCGGCTTCCCAGCCGACGCGCAGCCGGTATGGGACCCGCCCCTCCGTACGGACGGGCCCGGCGAAGAGACCCTCCGGGTGGACGGTCTCCAGCTCGCCCAGAGCGCGCCCATCCTCGGCGACTACCGAGACGGAACGGGCGCCGGGCACGAAGGCGCGCACGACGAAGCCTCCGTCCTCCTCGTGCATTCCAAGGTAAGAGAACGGGTCGGGGTAGTCGCCGTTCACCACGGCGAGGGCTGCTTCTTCATTGTCTATGGTTCTCATGCCAGACGCTCCTTTTCGGGGCCGCTCCCGTCGAGAAGGCCCAGGATGCCCCGGACCGGGATGTCGAGCCAGTCCGGGCGGTTGTCGAGCTCGTAACGCACCTCATAGAACGCTTTTTCGAGCGTGAAGAGCTCTATGAGCGCAGCCATATGCTCTGGGTTTTCGGGGCAGGAGGGGCAGCCCGCGATGCCTCCCGTGTAGCCCTCCAGGAACGCCTCGCGGGTGCGCTTCTCCCAGGTCTGAGCCCACTGTTCCATGATTTCCCGGTCGTCCAACCGCTCCATGCTCAACGACCGGAACGCCGCGTAGGCGGCGTAGTTGAACGAGCGGAGCATCCCGGCCACATCGCGAAGCGGCGAATGCTTCTTTCGCCGCTCTTCCAAAGGCCGGGCCGGCTCGCCCTCGAAGTCTATGATCTGAAAGTCGTTATTGGAGACGAGGACCTGCCCAAGGTGGTAGTCGCCGTGGTAGCGCGTCTTTACTGCCCGTATCTCCATATTTTCGACCGCCGCCAGACGGCTCAGCACCTCGTCCCGCCTCTCCAGAAGTTGGTCCACCTCCGCCCGCAGCTCCTCGTCGAGCCCGTCGCGGCGCCGGCCCAGAAGGTCGATAGTATGCTCGACTTCGTCCCGGACCGAGCTGACCCAGCCTCTGAACTCTTCGCTCGAAACGGGCTCGGCAGCGAAGGCCGGGTCGTCGGTCGGAGTGGCGAACGCCTTGTGCAGCTCCCCCGTCCTTATGCCTAACGTACGCACGAGGCCCAGGAAAAAGGCGACGGCCTCGTCCTCTTCGGCTTCTTCCGGGGCTTCGACGCCGACCGGCTCGTCCGGGATCCACGGCGAGATCAGCCGGTCCTCCAGGTACAGGCTCAACCGGTCCAAGACGTAGGACCAGCCGTCACCCTGGTTGGGCACGAAGCCTTGCAGGATGGCCAGTGTCGTGGGCTCGCCGCTCTCCCCCAGGTACTCGGTGGCTCCGGCGAGGGGCGGGGTATTCTCGAACCGGGCCACCTCCGTCAGGAAGCGCCCGATCTCCAGTTCGGGGTTCGTACCAGGCTGGAGGCGGCGGTAGAGCTTGAGGACGAGCCGTTCGCCGAGGATGACGGAGGTGTTGCTCTGCTCTACGCCCGAGCGGCGCACGGAGAGCGGTTCCTCGCCGGAGAGGAGCTCCTCGAACACATCCGTTTTGGTAAAGAAGATCCTGCCGCGCGTCGTTTCGACCTCGCGCTCGTCGCGCATCGCC
>JAWWQA010000524.1:0-2628 GCA_033854695.1 Rubrobacteraceae bacterium | reverse complement strand
ATTCTCCTCTGGGGACAAGAATCGCTGCTCGGGCACGTACCGTTCACCCCCAGTCCGAACCTCCATCGCTGGGGTCACTTTTATGTTGCGATACCAATCGGCTTTCTCCCCCCAACCGGAGAGCACGATGCTTTCCTTAGTTGCCGGGTCGTAGCGGATTACCTCCAACACCGTTTCCCGCAGCAGGCCACTCTTACACCCTTGGTGAATGAGCAAAAGGCCCCGGTGGCCGAGTAGCCAACCCAAGTCGAGGTGGTAAAGGTAGATTGGTAAGCGCAATACGAGCCGCAAGGTGCCAGACGGTTTCGATTTCAACCAGCGGAGGCTACGACTCCGCCCCAACTACATTACGCTATCTTAACGTTGCCGAAACTGACTTCTGCCAAAGCTAGGATACCCAGTGTCCCAAAAGAAAATCACACCGCTCTCCGGAAAACTATTTGAGGCGCCAGCTAAGTGCCATTCTTTCCTGTCACCAGCGTCAAGCGCCTCTTGTACCGTTACTTGAAAGTCAGTCCCCGGGATCGGACGCACATACTCGGCGTAGTAACGACCATGCGGTGGCGTGGGCCTCCGCTGCCTGATTCAGCTGACATGCTTCTATCTCCTGTCCGCGTGAGATTCTCACCTTACGGGTCAGGGTACGATAACTCGCCACCTAACGCAAACACACTGAAGGCCGGAGCCTCTTTGAGGAGGGGTATCAAAAACGACCGAGCCTGTTGAAAAAGTCGTTGTTGGACCGGTCGGCAGTGCAAGCTGAGGTCAGAACACTTGGAAAATCAGACCAAAACGCTACAGAATCAGGATTTTAAGCCCTTGAACGGGAGCTAGAGAAAGGTGCGAAGGAGTTTTTCAACAGGCTCACCCCTTCTAGGCAATCCGGTGAATAGCCCTTGGCGAGGTACGCACGGTGTTCAGATCATGGGTGCTCGTCGATGGACAAAAGCTTGCTTGAGCACCACGATGGGCACGCCTCCCGCCACGATCAGCAGGACATCCAGCCCGAAGCGCTTCGCTCCTTCCACCATCAACCCTGGTTCGCCGGCCGCCAACGCCACCCCGATCAGGGCCGACGCTTCGATCACCAGCAGCGCCACCAACGCCCCAGGGATTAGGTAGTGCCTGCGGGAGAGCAACATCACCATACCCGCTAAGGCGCCGCAGCCCGACACGATTATCTCGCGCAGCCCAGGCTCCGCCAGGTTCCTCACCTCCGTGTTGATGGTGAACTCCTCAACCATCACCACGCCACTCACGCGCAGAGCCAAGAAGGCAAGCGCCGCCGAGAGGATCAGCGCCAGGTAGCCGCCGACCGCCGACTGCAGACCCCTCCCCACGACCGCCCAGCGGCGCAGGCCCAGACCTATCGGTATGGCGGCCAGTGGCTCGAATCCGGGCGCAATGATGGAAGCCGCCACGAAGGAGATCGCCTGAGATGAGGACTCCGCCGCAAAGCCGGTGGCGGCGACGGCGCCACCCAGGGCCATAAGCCCTAAGTAGTTCGTCGTCAGCTTGCCCTGGTGGCGCAGATCGGTCTCCACCTCTTCCCATAGCGCCTCGTCGACGTCGTTAGCGACCTTGCGCTCGTGATCGGGGTCGATAATGCTCGACAGTTCTGACGTCGAGACCGAAACCTGCCCATGCTTACGTGCCGCGTCGGCGAGCCTGAGAACTTCGTCTGCTCCGCGGTTTAGTGCATGCACCGTAAATACGTCGCCCGGCGGCTTGATCGAAGCCTCGCGCACGACGGAGAGGCTAATCACTCCCTCAAGCTGCTGCAGGTCTTTGATCAACTCGTCCGTGCGGGACGAAGGCACAATTACCTCAATCTCGGTATGCAATATTCCCTCTCTCTAGGGGGAGATCCCCGTCTAATCTGGCCGTTGCTCCAGCTTTACGACACCTCGTGGTCTGCCACCGTTCGCAATAACCTCGCCTCCTCGTCCCCGCGCCAACTCCCTTACCTTCGCCGCACTAACTAGGCTATGTCTATAGTACACTAAAATACAGTAAAGATAGGTCTAAGTATAGTGAAGTATCGTAGAATACACTGGAAGGTATTGTAGGTTGGATCGCGACCGACGGGGTCCTCGATCTACGGGGAGAGAGGCGCATGCAAGAGGAGCGGTTGGGGCAGTTGCTAGGCACGGAGGAGGTCGCCGAATACCTCGGTGTGGGGCCGGTGACGGTCTACCGCTGGTGCCGGGAGGGGAGTCTTCCGTGTGTGAAGATCGGGCGTCGCTGGCGCGTCAGGCGCGAGGCGCTGGAGGAGTTCGTGAGGAAGAGCGAGCGCTCGGAGACGCTGACGGGGCGGTTGAGAGCGTTCATCGAGGTGCCCGACAACGTGCTCGCGATCGCCCAGGATCGGGAGCTGATGAGGCGCCTGGACGCCGCCTTTTTCAGGGTGGGGACGGCGATGGGCGGAACGCTCATCAAGTACCAACTCGAGGACGAACGCATGCCGTCCCTCGAGGAGGTGCGTGCGGAGATGTTGGAGATGGGGCTCGAAGTCGATCGCTTAGAGGACGAGGGGCGCTTGCGCTTAGTCTCGGAAAGCGGCGGGCCTGAAGGGCGGGTTGACGAGGTCCGGCGGTTGGTAGCCGAGTCCTCGGAAGGGAATCGCAC
>JAWWQA010000523.1:0-3239 GCA_033854695.1 Rubrobacteraceae bacterium | reverse complement strand
CGGATTCCGTATGAATCCTTATTCGGTCTGGTGCATAACACCGGCCGAGAGGATCGTTTCTAAGGACCTATGGGCACACTGCGAGCCTAACTGAGTTTCTTACTCAGGACTTCCTCAGGATCGTCGGTCTTGCCTACGTACACGCTGCGCTGCTTGCCAGCCTCTCGCCAGTAGAAGTACCAATATGGCCCCCGCTGGGTGCCGGTCTTGGGGTTGGCGCGGTACTCCAGCTGAAGGATGCCCCTGCCGTAGTTACGACGCTGGGCCACCGTGCTCTGCTTAAGAAGCTGCTCGCGTCTTTGCTCGAGGGCTTTGCGGACACTGTTGAGCTCCGGTCCACTCAAGGTGAAGATGGCTCGGACAATCTCGTCGGAATTCAAGGGATAGCACCTTCCTTAATGTGTATACACACGAATATATTAGCGCTGAACCTTCGGCTGGGCAACCACATCAACCAGGCTTTGCAGACCGGAGATGTCTAGTTCATCAAGATCTTCTTCTTGAGAGAGCCCGTAGAGGTCCCTGCTCTGGCGGCCTCAGAGCGGCTCTGAGAGCCATTCTTAGGATTTCTAGTAGTCTATCCCTTAAAAGAGGCTTCCCAGGCGTTCTAGGGCCGTTTGCGCCCTTCTAAGGCAATCTTGGGTTGTGGTTTCGGTTGTGGTGTTGTCCAGGCTTTTGGCTTCCCTCAGAGATCCTTAGATAAATACAGATAATACCAACAAAGAGCAACTGATCGCGATGGATAAAGGAAGGAATCTCCAATGCTCAGAAGCACCAGAAAGAAAAGAGCTCAGGAAAGCTGAGATAGAGAGATAGAAAAACTTAGTATTATGTATATTCCTTGCTCAACGCCAATTGTTTGTTCGGTCTGACATTTGTCGCAACTTGGAGGTTAGTTTCAGCGCCGCCGGCGCACGTCTCCTACGTAAGATATCCATTCCGAAGTGATCGTTCAGGTCCTTCTTGTCTGACTCCTGCCAGGTGCTTCTTGGACCACAAGTTCGGCATCCACTCCCTCCTGCTCTTTGAGCACCGTCCTTATGAACTCCCCGAACCTGGTTTCTATGAAGTCGAGGGCGAAACGGTTGGGGACCTGCAGCACGAGAGTCGAGTCCTCAAACGCTGTGGGAACTGTACCCTCGAACCATACCAGGAGGCTGGGGGCGTTAATCTGTTGAGACAGCACTTCGAAAAGAAGGTCCCAAACCTCCTGGGCACGGGAGTCGGCGACCGGGGGCAGAAGCTCTGTCTCAACAGACTCGGGCACATGTTTCTGGTCTGCGCCTGCGAAGAGCAAAGGAGGGGATGCCTCGGGTGGAATGTCTCGCAACTGGAGCAGCGTGGCTGGCAGATCGTATCCTTCCTCTATAGCCTTTCTGAGCCAGCCAGCGCGGCTTCGAATGCCATGCTGAGACTTAAGTGCGTCGGTATAGTAGAGACACCGCTGGCAGCCATGACGGGCAACGAGGTCCCGGGCTACGTCGCCGTGGAGGCCCTCCCCGATCAGGCGCTCTATCGCGAATATCTCCTGTGGATCTCCAGAGAGTTCGCGGGCTTTCTGCCGGCGGGCGAACTCATGGGAGATACTGTAGAGAACGCCAGTCTTGCTCTCGTACTCGACACTTGAGAGGAAACCTCGATTCTCCAACTCCTCGTGAGTCTTATGGAGGGCTCGCTTTATCTGTGATGGGTAGGCATAGTGCAAAGGGACTTGGTCCCGCACGGCGAAGAGATCTGTCTTCCAGGAGATCCCTCCAGCTCGTTGCAGGTCTACCAAGCGGTAGAGGCGCTTGCTGAGAGGCGAACGTAAGCTCCAGTAGAAGTCAGCGTCTAGGCCCTTGAGATACTGAGCTATATAGTTCTTGATGAAAATTGGATGGAACCGCAGAACATGCCGCTCACGCACAAGCGCACCGCCCACCTCGTGCTCGGCAAAGTGCACGCTCCAAACGTTGAAAGTGTCTGTAATGCGTCGTTTCTCGTGCGCAGAGTAGAAGGCCTTTTTCGACTGCACAGAGGTTGTCGCGATCCTGAGTAGCGAATCTCGTATCTGTTTGTAGGCTTTGCCTGAGTCGTCTGCCCATCGTAAGACTTTCCTAAGCTCATACAAGGAGAATCGCAACTCACCATTCTCCGGCATCCCACCTCGTTGCTGTAGCAGTTGCAGTACGGCTAAGTACACGTCCTGATCGACTGGTCCAGGCATGCCGTATTCTCCTGAGGGCATAACCTTCCATACTTGGTTAAGAGAGAGACCATTTTCTCCCGCAATCTCTCTCTCAAAGACTCTGGCCTTCGTACCCCGCCTCCGAGCCTTAAGCTCAAAAAGAGGATACTCTTCCAGGTTTTGTTCTGTGTTTACGTGTGAAGAGTATTCAGGGAGCAGCGGTATCTGTGGGTCACTCATGCGGATTTGTTCCCCTCTTCCCTCTCTGTTCCTGTTGTTGTTAACAACAACATATAAAACATAACAATACAGGGAAACGCTAGCTAGAGCAAAAAACTTGCAGCTTTGCAGGAAAAATTTTTTGACTACTTGTTGGGGACCCCGGTAGTTTTTGTTGGAGACCCCGGTAGTTTTTGTTGGGGACCCCGGTAGTTCTTGCTGGGGACCCCGGTAGTTCTTGCTGGGGACCCCGGTAGTTCTTGTCGGTGATCTGCTGACCGCTAAGAGCCTTATTTTTGTGCATTTTGCAGCCTGTTCAAGCGCAGCCTGTGCAACCACGAACTCGGTTGTTTGTCGGGGACCCCGGTAGTTTTTGTTGGGGACCCCGGTAAGGAGGTTGTGTACAAAGAGTGAATCTGCAGTCATTTGCTACAGAAGGCTATTTCAGTGGACGACCGCCTCTGAGTTCCTCCGCGCGGTGGGGAAATGGCTCCCCTCGCTCCTTTTCGCGTTTCTCAACCTCTTTGGTGAGGGCCTCTTCAGCAAGCCGGGCCAAAGTGAGCCCGGGCGTCCAGTAGACGATGTTCTTCACACGGTCTATGAGCTCGACTGGCACATGTACAGTGAGACGCTCCTTGGTAACCCGGCTAGTTTTCTCTTCTCGTGCTCGCTGCTTCTCTGTGGAGGCCTCTGTGGAGGCATTAGGGATCGGCGTGTCACTCTCTGGCTCACGACGGGGCACCACTGTATCGAGAGGGCTGTTCCCTATCGTCTTCCTGCGCCTCGCCATCTTACTCCTTTTGTGACTTTGGCAAGTTGGACCGGATACTTCGCAAGGTCTCCTCAGACCACA
>JAWWQA010000522.1:0-4700 GCA_033854695.1 Rubrobacteraceae bacterium | reverse complement strand
AGCGATCTCTCTGTTGCTTGCACCCTTGGCCACCAGCCCCAGCACTTCGAGCTCCCGGCCGCTCAGCGCTTCCTCGGCCGGGCCCCGCATTCGTTCCATCAAGCGGGCTGCTATGGTCGGTGCCAGCAATAGCTTGCCTTGCGCGGCGGCGCGAATAGCCTCGAAGAGCTCTTTGCGCGGCGTATCCTTGAGCAGGTAACCGGTCGCTCCGGTCTCGATGGCCGGGAGGATATCGGCGTCGCTGTCGTAGGTGGTGACCACCAGAATGTTTATGTCCGGGTGATCGGCTTTGATCTTGGCGATGGCCGTCACGCCGTCCATCTCCGGCATGCGCAGGTCCATCAAGATGACCTGCGGGTGCAACCGGCTTGCCAAAGTCACGGCCTCGGCGCCGGTGGTGGCTTCCGCGACCACCTCGAAGTCTGGCTGGCTAGAGAGTATGTCCATCAGGCCGGCTCGTACGATCGGGTGATCATCGGCGATCAACAACCGAATGGGTTCCGTCATAGGGTCTCCCCTCGTAATGGTGGAGTTGCCTTTACGGCTTCCGCGCCTCCGGCCGTCCGCTTGCCTGCAGCCATCGGTATCGCGACCATCAGCGTGGAGCCTTCTCCGTGTGCGCTCTCGACCAACAACGTGCCGCGCAGCTGCTCGACCCGCTTACGCATGCCCACGAGCCCGAACCCGCCTTTACTTTGATCACTGGACTCCGTGAGCGGCTGGTTAGGGTCGAAGCCCACGCCGTCGTCCTGTACGTCAAGCGCGACGAGGTTGTTCATGTAGGAGAGGGTTATCACGACCTGTCTGGCCTGTGCGTATTTGCGACAGTTGTTTAAAGCCTCCTGCGCCACTCGCAGCAGCGTGACCTCGATCTCGGGGGTCAGCGAGTGCGGCGTGCCGGTAACGGTGGTGCTGGCAGCGGCGCCGCACTCCTCTGACCAGCGCTCGGCGAGACGTGCCAGCGCCTCGGGCAGTGAGGAGCGTTCGAGCGACTCTGGCCTCAAGGCCCACATAAGGCGTCTCGCCTCCGCCAGGCTCTCGCGCGCGATCCGTCGCGCCTGGTCGAGATACCTCTGCGTTCGCGCCAGGTCTGGAGGCAACGTTTCTTCTGCCGCCTCGAGTTTCATCACGATGCTGGTAAAAGCCTGGGCGAGCGTATCGTGAATCTCGTGTGCCAGGCGCTGGCGCTCCTGTGATACGCCGGTCTGCTGTGCCTGTTCGACTAGACGCAAGTTCTCCAACGCCAGAGCTACCTGCGCGCTGATGGTCAGGTACGTGCGCACCTTGACCCTGGAAAAGCCATACGTACTCCGCGACGCCACCAGCAGAAGCCCGACCTGCACGCCGCTGGAAGCGATCAGTGGCAGCAGAACTACAGAGCGAATGCCCTGATGCTCCCACACAGCGCGCTCGCGGACAGGTAGTTTTTTCACCCGGAGCACCAGCGGTGACTGCCGCCGGAGACTTGTCAGAGCCGGCACCTGATTAGCGTCGAGGCGCAGGCCGGGTCGCCAGCCTCCAGACCCCCAGACTTGCGCCACCACGGGCATCCAGACGGTGAGCAACGACATCTCCATCGATACATCGTCCTCAGCCTCGGATACATTCTGCCATAAGGCCACGTGGCTCACCTGGGGATCGGCAAGGTGCTCGCCGACAGCGTCGACGATATCTTGTGGGGTGGAGGCTGCGCTGATGGCCCGGCTCGTTCCGTAGAGCGTCTCCTGCTCAGCCAGGGTAGACCGGGCCACTACTCCCCCCAAGCTCCCGGCTCCTATGCACGAAATCAATATTACTGTTACCTCGTACCATGTTATCGACCCGGGCTGCAAAATGGCGTGGTTGAAGATTTGGTTGATAATTCCAGAAACCAGTCCTACCAGTGTCCCGTACAGAACAGGTGCCGTACTGACCTTGCGTGCAACCCATATGGCCACGGGAATTGTTACCAGCACGTGCAGGAGGTGATTACCCTTCAAGCCAAGGTAGGAGCTGTTTATTATGTTCTCGATCGTATCAGAGAGTAATGCGGCTCCCACGCCGGCCGCGAGAATCAGGAGAATCCCTCGCCACTGTAAACTAGAGATCCAATTGCTCAACGCGGTAGCTCGCATGGTGGACAGGCCCAGGAGCCCCAAGCCGACAATCAGACAAAAGCCTGCCAGCAGCTGCGTAAAGAACGCCAGTGGAACATACACTCTCGGCCACAGACCTACCATAATGGCGGCGAAAGCGCCGACGATAAGCGAGGCAGCCGCGATTAAGGCCAGGAACGAGCCTATCCTTCCCAGCTGGCCAGAGCGCCCCGCTTGTCGGGCATAGAGTCCCACCAACCCTACTGCCAAGAGCAGCAACGCAGTATCGAGCAGCAGGTTGTAGACCACAAAGAGGAGCAGGTTATAGATCTCATAGGGATTTGAAGTACCTTGGGCAGGTCCCAACGTGGAAGAGAGGGCGATCTGCACTACCAACAGTACTGCCCCCAGTATGCTCGCTGGCCCGCTCCACCGGACTAGGCTTGGCGACCCCATCATGATGTATCCTTCCTCCTACTTCCACAACAGGTGGACGATCATGTATCAATCTCACTATACACTCGAACTGGGGATAGCGGAATACCTGGGACCAGGTAACTGGCCAACAAGATGTGTGGCGAGCTCCAACGCAGCCTTCTCGCTTAGAGAAATGGCCCGGCTCTTCTCTGGCCGCGCGCTTGTGTAATGCCTGGGTAAGTGCGCGCCAGAGGCGAAGCGCCATTCTCGCAAAGAGATTGTATATTCTCTACCAAGTCTGCTGTAAAATTCTATTAGTGTAGAGATGGACAGTCCAGCGTGTCGGGGAAAACGCCTGATCGCTGTTAACCATGCCTTGCCGGACGCGCCCAGAACATGATACAGCGGTTCATATCACTTCCACTCGCCCTCAGAGTACTGATACTGGTCATCGCGCTGGGGGCGTTGCTCATCTTGGCGACGGGCATCCCCACGATAGCTACTAAAACATTCGAGCGTTTCTCAGGATTCCTGGCGATAGAAGCACCGCAGCAGAATACTACTCAGGGAGATACTTCTCGAGAAAACCAGTATCTGACTGCGATTGAAGACATACAGACCAAAGCCGTAGAGAGTTTTGTCGACAGCGACGACAGATTTTCTCACTACGATAGCGTTACTCCTGACGACGTCGAGAAGATGAAGACCAATTACGACGCTCTTGGGAACTACCTCAGCCAGGTTGATAGCCTCGATCCTCCCGACAGTTATAAACTACAATACGAACTATTCCGTTCGGCCATTACCGAACTGTATCAGGCTGCTGGGCTAGCTTACTCCCTGGCCGCTGACCCGGGCTCTCTTACCAAATCCAGTTTGGATGACTACGATCTTCACGTTGATAAGGCTGCCTCTCTTTTGCGGCAGTCCAACGAGAGCCTGGGACAAGACCATAAAACAATTGAAGGTGGAAGAAGCAACCCTACTAGTTCCAGCACCACGAAGACACCACGGTAGTTCAGCTCTTTGACGGCAGTAAGGAGCGTTACGTGATGGTTCACGCCAAAGCTGAAGGGCAGGAAATTCCACCCGGAATCGCTTGCGCCGATCTTACCTCGCCGCCCGGTAGGGCATCGTCTTCGTTAACTCGCGTATAATGTTCCTCTCATGGAGCGGGTCTCGTGGAGAATGGGGAGTGTGCCAGGGGACGTGCGGCTGGCGTTCGGGCGCATGGGGGAGGGGCCGGAGCCCGTTCTGGCCCTGCACGGCATCACGGCCCAGCACCGGATGTTTGGCGCAGTAGCGCGACACCTTCTGCACCCGGATGGGATGGTTGGTCTGGACCTGCGGGGCAGAGGAGACTCCGAGAAACCGACCTCTGGGAGCTACGGGCTTGACAAGCACGCGGAGGATGCGATCCGGACGCTTGACTACCTGGGTGTCGAGCGGGGCGTCCTTGTCGGTCACTCGATGGGAGCCTTCGTAGCTCTCCAGGCCGCGCTCCTCTACCCCGACCGCATCAGGGCACTCGTCCTCCTCGACGGCGGCTGGCCCAGGCCCGAGGAGCCCGACGAGGCTGAGGAGGAGGCCATCCAGGAGGGTCTCGCACGAGCCTTCAGACGCCTGGACATGGTCTTCGAGACCCCAAAAGACTACCTCGACTTCTGGTTTCCCGGTCAGAACCTCACCCTCGAAGACCTGCCGTCCGACCTCGCCAACTACTATCTCTACGACCTCGAGCCGGTTGACGGCGGCTACACCCCCAAGGCTTCCCGCGAAGCGGCCGAGGAGGATGCGGCCTCGGTCTCCTCCGAGAGTCCGACCGCTGCCGTACTGGGGGGGATCGGATGCCCCGTTGCGCTCGTACGGGCGGCCGAGGGCTTCTTCCCCGGTAGCGAGCCCCTCATTTCCGACGAAGCCCGGGACGCCATGGCGGGGGCCCTAGATCTTCGCCTGGAGCGTCGCCTTACCGGAGCCAACCACTATACGATGTTGTTCTTCGAGTCCGCCCGGCAGATCGCCTCTACTATCGACGATCTTCTCCGACAGGTCAGGTGATGCCAGAACTGCGGCATTCGCTTGGCTGGCCTCGCTTGGCGAAACCATCCGCTGGATTGTGGGTGCCGGGAGTGCTTATGAGCGTGGCTCCAACGAAACCCCTCGCGCCTTCTACCTGGAGCTGGCGGCTGAGATCGACGTGCGCACAGG
>JAWWQA010000521.1:0-3922 GCA_033854695.1 Rubrobacteraceae bacterium | reverse complement strand
AATCGAGAGTCTCCCCGTTCTCAGCTTTTGGGATGTGGGTAGACTAGGATCGGACCCTCCGCAGCGTGGAGCACTTTGGTGGAGACGCTGCCAAGCCTGACGCGTTGCACGGGGCTGATCCCGCGGCTACCTACGGCGACAAGTGTCCTCTCCGCCGCGTCTTCCCTGGCAGCACTCAACAGGACTGCCGCGGGGTCGCCTATGGCGATCTCGATTCGGGGCCTGACCTCGCTGGCGTGCTCAATGTGCTCCGCCCTGCTCTTGAGAGCCTGCTCCTCCCGTCGCAGCTCATCGTCGACCATCCGTGCGTTAAATTCACGCTCCTCGGCATCCACCTCCGGGAGCCGCGGGTAGGCCCGCACGAGGTGTGCCTTCGCGTCGAACAGCTTCCCGATCCTCGTCGCCAGCTCGCCAGCTCCCTGCGCTTCCTCAGAGCCGTCGTCCCCGATGACTACCCTTCGTGGGGGCCACGCCTGCTCTCCACCGCGCATTACCAACACCGGGAAAGACGCGCCGTGGACGACGCCCTCAGAGACGCTGCCCATAAGCAGGCGCTGCACCGAGCCCCGTCCTCGGCTCCCCATTACCACGAGGCTCGCCCCAAGCTCCTCGGACATTCCCAGAATTTCGTCCGCTGGCGCACCCTCGCGCAGCTGCGCCCCCGCGAGGATGCACCCGGCGCCTTCGATTCGCTCGACTTGAGCATCGAGCACCTCGTGGGCCTCCTGGCGGAACTCGGCTCGCAAAAAGGCCTCGAAGTGGAGCGAGGGCATAGAGCGCCAAGCGTGGACGACGTGTAACTCCGCACCGGTGCCCTCGGATATCTCTATCGCTGCCCTCATAGCGAGAGCCGCATCCTCGGAGCCGTCCGTCGCTAACAATATCCTCGTCAGGAAAGCTTCCATACAGCTACTAAACCCCTTTCTCGGCGACCTCCAAGCGTCCGGCCTCTCGCCACCCTTTAGGCCTAAAGGACGCGCAACGTCCAGATCCAGATCACCTCCTCAAAGCCACGCTCCTCGTCCGCCTCCACGTGGACGGCTAATAAACTGCAAGCGAAAGTCGCACTGTAGATCACCCTCCGCCAACGTCCCCCTACGCTCCATCCCCGTCTCCATACGCTCCATCCCCAACGCCCGGCTCATGGCGTGATCCAGCCAATAGAGGTCTTGTCGTTACCCACATCTCTCCCGATGGGTAATCTGGGAGCTTTGAGGATTCTGTTCTAAGGCAAACTCCGCAGCCCAGTACATCTCCAACACCCGCAACCATCCCTTCTATGGACGTCCTCTGACCGGAAGCTCCCTAATCTGCGCGCATATTTGGTCAACCTTAATCAGCTAGATAGGCTCCTTTGCTCAAGGCAGGGCCACTTGGCAGGGCCACGTCCTCCTATTAAAGTACAAGCAAGACGATAGCAAGGGAGGGAGGTAGTTTCAGATGAGCGTTTTCCCAATGACGATCGTAGTAGCTACCGATGGTTCTGCAGAGGCAAACGTAGCCGTTCAGACTGCAGCAGAGCTAGGCGCTAAGAGCGGCTCTGAGTTGCATATCGTCCACGTCAGAGTGTTGCCCTTTTACCTCAGCTCCCATGCTATCTCACACGCAAGTAAAGACCTGAAGAAAGACCTAGAAAGAGAACGGAAGCAGCTTGAGAAGATGGCTCAGGAGTTGCTCGACGAGCAGGCAAGGATAATAGAAGATGCCGGAGGCAGCGTAGCGCAAGCCCACCTCAGGTTTGGAAAGCCCGACGAAGAGGTTACCGCTCTGGCTGAGGAGATAAGCGCTGGCTTGATAGTAATGGGGAGCCGAGGACTGGGCGGCACAAGGAGAGCCCTTATGGGGAGCGGATCCGATTCGGTGGTCCGCCATGCCCACTGCTCAGTGCTGATCGTGCGTAAAGAAGACTGAAGCGAGCTCCCCATCCCACAGTCGAGGGAAGAACAGAGAGAAGTTTGAAAAGATGAATCCCTTACCGACGAAGATTCTACTAGCCACCGATGGCTCTGAAGAGGCAACCTTAGTTGCTCAAACTGCAGCAGAGTTAGCCGCTAAGAGCGGATCTGAGCTGCACATCGTTCATGTTAGCCCCAGGGTAGTGCCCCATTATCCTGGCTACTATATGGGCCCGGAAGTGGCGGAGCACGCACAGCAAAAAGAACAGGAGCATCTTGATAGGGAGGCTCAGAGGCTGCTAGACACTCAGGTGGAGCAAGTCAGAGCTGCTGGAGGCAGCATGGCACAAGCCCACCTAAGGATAGGAAGGTCCGCCGAGGAGATCGTTGCTCTGGCTGAGGAGCTGGGAGTTGAACTGATAGTGATCGGCAGTCGAGGACGAGGCGGGGTAAGACGGGCTGTTATGGGGAGTGTCTCCGATTCGGTTGTACGGCATGCTCATTGTTCGGTTTTAGTAGTGCGCAAAGGGAAGAGGGAAGAGGTCGTGAGCATCTTGCCAGCGAAGATCTTACTGGCCTCCGATGGTTCTGCAGAGGCAAATTTGGCTGCCTACACAGCGGTGGATCTAGCGGACAAAACTAACTTGGAGTTGCACATCGTGTACGTTCAGTCGATACCGTTGTCTGTACCACTCTCCATCGATCCTGATTCTGATGAAATAGCTATCAGTGGTGCTACTGAGGATATAAGGCAGGAAGCTCAGTGGTTTCTGAATGCTGCGCTGAAGCAGGTGAAAGCTATTGACGGCACTATAGCGCGAGCTCACCTTAGGATAGGGGATAAGCCTGATCAACAGATCATCACCGTGGCCGAGGAGATAGGAGCTGGCTTGATAGTGCTAGGAAGCCGAGGGATGGGTGGCGTCAGAAGAGCGCTGCTGGGTAGTGTCTCCGATTCTGTCGTCCGCCACGCCCACTGCCCCGTCTTGGTAGTGCGCAAAGAGGAGCGAGAAAAGAGGTAGGACCTGTAGAAGTAGGGCTTAGCAAGTAGGGCTTCCAGAATTCCCCGAGAGGGGTTTTCTTCGCCCAAGGGAGGTTCTCCGAACAGCTCTCTCAAAACTCATCAACGCATACCTCAGGGGCACACTGTTCGCAGTGTTCCGAAACCCAACGTGTTTGAGACGCTCCCCGCCCCCTTCAGAACTGCATGCGCCTTGCCGCATTTTTATCCACTACCACTACATATTGTGGTCGGACTCATCATCCCCATGAGTCTCGCAGCCCAGTTTACGCCCTGGGCGAGCGGGTTTTATTCACGTTCCTGGATATTGGTTTCCGAGAAATCCTATTCTCGGCATTCCGGTGAATAGAGGCACCTTGGTACAGCCCGCTACGCTAGTGCAAGCTCTCTGTAGGGACGCGGTTGCCTGAAGAGGGAGGAGAGACAGTTATTGAATCCAGCTACCTCCCTCGCTATCACCTTGGCCAGGCCACGCATCGAAGGTGAGGCCCGGCAAAGTCTCGCCCGAGGTACGCTTAACTTGCCGAAGCCCCTGGAGGTAGGCGCGTTGCATCTGCACCCAGGATTCCGTGCCTAGGGCCATCGGCTCGCCCGCTGGTCCTATCGATTTCCAAAAGGTCTTCGCTTGTTCGGCAAAGGTGTTCATAATCTGCTCGTAAGCGTCTATCCCTTGTTGGACCGCATCGGCCTGTGGTCGTCCTTGCATCGGCTGTGCTCCTTCCTCGACGTGACTGTGATGAGAAGTACTTTGCCGATAGATGTTTGTTTTAAACAAATAGTTAGGTTTCCGGTGCATAGGAATTCTCGGAAACCCAGAGACGACTGGTAGGGAGAAGAAGAGGACCGGATGTGCACTTCCCTAGTCTTCTTCCATCTCTCTTCATCATCATCCATCAAGCCCGAGGTAACGTCGTTGTAGCGCCGAGGGGAGCCCTCAGGGTAAGCAGCTTCGTCTCGTAGGTGCTGTTCTGCCTGATCTTTGGCCTCGTAGCTCCAGGGATGGGTG
>JAWWQA010000520.1:0-6756 GCA_033854695.1 Rubrobacteraceae bacterium | reverse complement strand
GAGCTACAAAGAGAAACAAGAGTGCGCCGACCACCAGCAGAATTACACTGAGTTCTCTCTTGCCCAGAACCACGGGCGCTGACGCCCTCCTCGACGGGTCTTTGCAACTGCCTTTCCTTCTAAGCACCAACTGTATATGACCTCATCAGAAACTCCGGCCCCTTAGGTAGTACTCCCTGGCGCTCCTGGTATAAAATCTTGTCATAAGCTGGGCCTCCGGTGTAGGTCTAGGTGCTGGTGAGGGCTGCATCCTCGCGACCGGCATTTTTGTATCTTTCGGCATTTTATCTGATGCAACGAAACGTTTGTAGCCCAACATATGAGTAGGTTACCGCATACCGCACGATGGAAGCTCGTGGCCCAAAGTATTCCGCTTCAGATGACCTTCACCACCAGATACTGTATGTTTCGCCATTTCTCTCGCCCGATACCTGTGGGTCGGCATAATTCAGGAGGCGAACCATGTTAGGTGGCAAAGAGCTGGTCGGCGGGGAGGTCCCAAAGTCCCCACATTTCATCCTGGGCAGGCACCCCACTGCTTTTTGTATAGTGCAGCAAAATGCACAGGTGGAGGAGCAACGGTGCAGGAAGAAACCGTTAAGGTATAGGCACCACCGACAAGCCGAAGGGATGAGTTTATGCGGCGAATGGTAGACCTCGGTACAGTTCGATCGCGCCGATTCTTAGCTGGCTTAGGGATACTGATGCTGACGCTCCTACTCTTCCCCTCCAGCACTGCCCTGACGCAGTCCGGCGACGACGCATCGATCAACCACATTATCGTTATCTACCAGGAAAACCACACCTTCGATAATCTCTATGGCAAGTTCCCAGGCGCCAACAATCTTGACCAGGCCGGCGCTCAAGTACCGCAGGTGGACAATGGCAGTGTGGTCTACCAGACATTGCCGCAGCCTCTCGATACCTCACAGGAGCCACCTGAAAACGACCCAAGCTTCCCTGACAGCCTGCCCAACGCCCCGTTTTCGATCGATCAGTACGTTCCTCAAGATCAGCTGGCGCCCTCGCCCGTGCACCGCTTCTACCAACACCAACTTCAGATGGACGATGGCAGGATGGACCGCTACGTCGCCTGGACCAACGCGGGTGGGCTACCGATGGGCTATTACGACACGGAGCAACTGCCGCTCTACCCCTACGCCCGCGACTACACGTTGGCGGACAACTTCTTCACAGCAGCTTTTGGCGGATCCATGCTCAACCACTTCTGGCTGATCTGCGCTTGCACTCCGGTCTGGTCAGATGCGCCGGACAACATGGTGGCCCAGCCGGATTTCGACGCTGCCGGCAATCTTATCGGACTACCAAAGGATGGGGATGTGACGCCAGATGGTTACGTCGTAAACGACGTCGAGCCGCTCAACCAGCCGCACAAAGCTGACGTTGCCGCCGAGGATAGGATGCCTCCGCAGACCCTCCCGACAGTTGGCGAGCGGCTGAGCGATGCGGGGGTATCTTGGACCTGGTACGCTGAGGGATGGAACGACGCCCTGGCCGAGAGTCCTGACGCAAGCCTGGTCTTCCATCACCAGCCCTTCGTTTACTTTGAAGAGTATGCTGAAGGGACACCCGAGAGGACGACCCACCTCAAAGATGAGCAAGATTTCCTCACCAGTCTCGACGATGGGACCTTGCCTGCCGTCTCGTTCATCAAACCAGAGATCGGGTACGACGAACATCCCGGGAAATCGGCGGTGCTGGCTAGCGAACAACACGTTGCCGATCTCATCGAACAGGTGAAGAACTCGTCCAATTGGGAAAACGCGGCCATCATTGTCACCTACGACGATTTCGGCGGCTGGTACGATCACGTCGCACCGCCGGTAGGAGACCGCTGGGGGCCAGGAGGCAGGGTTCCAACGTTAATCATCTCACCTTACGCACGCAAGGGCTTCGTCGACCACACACTCTACGACACCACCTCCATTTTGAAGTTTATAGAGTGGAGGTACGGGCTGCCATCCCTCTCCAGTCGAGACGCAGGAGCCGATAACCTGCTAGCTGCCTTTGACTTCGGCCAATCTGCTACCCCTGCTCAGCAGGAATTATCGGGTTCGGGCGGTATCAATATTGTCCTGCTGGTAGCTCTCCTGGGGATAGTGAGTATCGTGGGAGTTGGGATATTTTTGTGGCGCCGATCCCTACAGCGATAGCGTCTGCTAGTCGATCAAAGAAGAGGTAAAACAAAACAGGCGAGCCCCTGTGAAGGGGCTCGCCTGTTTTCAGGCTCTAGTTAGAACCAGAGAGCTGCCGCTGCTTACTACTTGATCGCGATCGTCTGGCCGGAGTCCCCGCTATCGATCGCCTGCCCGGTCGTTTGGCTACCCACGGTCGTTTGGCTACCCACGGTAGTAATGTTGGTTTGGGTGACGTTGCTGCCGGTGTTGGAGACGCTTGCTAGGGCAGGCACAGCGGTCACCAGCACCATCGCCAAAAGCGCAGCCAACAATATCCACTTCTTCAATGTTCCCCCCTCCTTATTTTCTCCGCATCCTCAGCGGAACGTTTAAGGTAGCTAATAGATATTAGCTAAATAAGAGGGAAAGTCCACGTTTTAAAACGATGATTCACTAATTCGCTAAATGTAGTGGCTTTGTGCTCAGCGGCGCAGAGATATAGTGGGTTGCGTGACGCGCACTTGAGCTGGCGGCCTCCTCTCCAGCGAGAGAACCAATACCAAAGCCGCGAGACACCAATTCTGTACGAGGCTCGGGCATGTCTAATCGGAGCAAGAGCCACATCGTTCATCAGCGATTGTCCGTTACCCGGCGAATTACCGCCAAGCAGAGCAGCAAGAAGCCCGCAACAGGAAGGGCCAGCGCCAGGAACGACATGCCTCCCGTGTTAGGGAGCTGGCCTTGGGTGGGGACCTCGTTCACCACGTCGCCCTGCGGCCCACTCACCGGGGACTGTAGATCTGCGTTCAGTGCGCCCCCGTATTGCCCCCCGTATTGCCCCCCCGTGGCCCCGTTACCGGTGGTGTTCCCGTTGTACTGCTGGCCGGAGGCACTCTGTGCGCCACCGGTGGTATTGCCGTTACCGGAGATGGTCCCGCTACCGCTGTTCCCGCTCCCTGAGATGGTCCCGCTACCACTGTTCCCGGTCCCTGAGATAGTCCCGGTCCCGCTGTTCCCGGTCCCTGAGATGGTCCCGTTACCGGTGTTCTCGTTGTACTGCTGGCCGAAAACGCCGTTACCGAAGGGGTCCTCGTACTGCTCGTTGAAGATGTTGCCGTTGTGTCTGGCGTACTGTCTGATGCCGTTATTGTTGTTGTACTGTCTGATGCCATTATTGTTGTTGCCGCCGTGGTGGTGCTTCTTCTTATTGTTATTGTTGTTACCGTTATTGCCCTTATTGTTATTGCCCTTATTGTTGTTGCCGCCGTGGTGGTGCTTCTTCTTATTGTTGTTGCTACCGTTATTGTTGTTGCCCCCGGCCCTGCTGCCAGCGTCCACTACACTGGGCACTAAGGCTACGCTATCGTTAGCGTTGAGGTTGTTTGCGGCAGTTGTATTCACCGTATTAGAAGAGGTTTGAGAAGGGTTTTGGGTGGGCTGTTCCTTGCTTTTTACACTTGCCCCGTTGCTGATCTTTCCTTGAACCGTTGTGTCCACCGTATTGGAAGAAATTCGGGTGGGCTGCTCTTTGCTTTTTACACTCGCGTTGTTGCTGATCTTTCCTGGAATGTTCGGTGATCTGACGTTTAACGCTATCTGGTTGTTGGCCTTCTCACCATTTAAGGAACCAAGCTCGCAAGTTACCTTGATACGGTCGTTTGTATCGGGTTTGGAAGCATTACAATTCGACGGCAAGGAATCGACGATCACTCCTTTAGGGAGCGTATCCTCGACCACTACGTTCGAGGCCTTCCCAGACCCGGCCTGTCTCACGCTCAGGGCATAAGTGAAAGCCCCTCTCATATCGATCTTGCCGGGACCTTCCGTACGGATTGAGAGACCTTGAGCCCAGGCCGAACCCGCGAACAGCGCGAACGCGAGCAGCACGGACATGAACACCGCTACGAGCAGGGCACAGTAAGCACCTTTCCTTCTAAGAACCGTCTCTGCCCCTCCTCAAAATGATGTAATATTTTGCCAAGCTGGTCCTCCCGTGTAGGACTAGAGCTGCTGGGGACGGCATCCCCGCGACCGGCCTCTTTTATAACTCTGGCGACATTCTACCGGACAAAGCGGAACGTCGGTACAGCTGTTGACCGTACCAAAGGGTAAGGAACGTTCCGTAAGCTCCCTGGCGAGCTGTGTGAACGCGCGGAATAGTCGTGGCTCCGCGCTCTCCAACCACCTCCCTGGTATCGGGGGTATTGGAGTATGACAAGATGTTGTATCTCGACGAGATCACTCTATGTCCTGCCGCAAGTGGTAGATCTTTGCAGGTAAAGGCAGAGCACTTTATTTGCTAACGAGACGAGTAAAGCACTCACTAAAGAGTGGCGGACCTAACTAATGGAACACTTCTTCCGAGCTGTACTAGCCGCTATTAGGGACTTTAACCCTAGAGTGCCTCACATCTCGCAACAAGCGTGGGAGCCATAACCCGGAAATGCTCAACCACCAAAGGATTCAACACAGCCGGACATACACTGTCGGGCATCGAGGCAAGGGTGCCGTCCGAAGGAGGAGGAGTAGAGGGGTCAGCGGAGCCTGTAGAGGGATCGCTAGAGGAGCCAGAAGAGATTGTACCTGTAGTAGAGCTGTCCCCACTTTGCGTTTGCTGGTCTGTCGTCTGCGTCTGGGCGAATGCCGAAGCAGACAGCACAACGGACAACACTATCACCAGGGCCGAGTACAGTAGTTTCCTAAACACGCCTCTGCTTACCTCCTACACCAACCTGCACAACACAGCTCGCCACTATAGCAAGATATTGCGATCATGAAAAGCCTCATTAAGCAAAGTTAAGTTAAGTTTATGTGCGAGCGCCCGCGGAGCAGGAGGCCGTAGGGGTTAGGGTCGATTCCCTCCTCCATAACTTTGCCGCAGCCACTGTAGATACGCGTGTTGCATCTCAGCCCACGCATCCACACCGCGGACCATTGGTGCACCCAACGGCCCCCACAGTCTCCAATAAGCCTTCGCGTTTTCGGCGAAGGTGTCCACCATCTGCTCGAAATTGTCCAGCCCTGCTAAGGCCTCATCGCTACGTGGTCTCTGCATTAGAATCCTCCTTTGCCAACGCTATTGACTATCAGCGTTACGTGCCGTGGGAATATCGTCTCCGCTGCCCACTTCTCTCTTTCCTTCCCCTCCTAAAACCGTCAAATGACGAGCACCAGGGGCTTGGTGCGCACCTTACCAAAATCGTCCGCATGTTGCAGGCTTTTTGTAGTCTATTGTGGGCGGGTAGCCCCAGGATGAGATGAGGGTAGAGTTTGTGAAAATGGTGAAGTGGGGACTGTGATGCCAGGGTTAGCGTCGCCTGATAGCGTGGACCAGGATTATACGAGCCGTACAGGGACAGGATGCTAGGTTCGTTAGTGCGACACAGCTTCGCGGTGGTTCTCCTCGCGGTCATGGTCGAGGAGCTGGGCATCCCCATGCCGATTCCCACGGATGTCCTGATCGTCTTTGCCGGTGCGGTCTCGGCTCGATCGGTGCTGCAACTTGGGCTGTCCTTTGTGATGCTGTCAGCAGCTTCCGCGATCGGGGCCAGCGGTCTGTACGTTATCGTCCGCCGTGGCGGACGCCCTTTGGTCGAGCGTTTTGGCCGCTACGTGCGCTTAGGGCCCAAGCAACTCGCCCGCGCCGAAGCGCTACTCGACCGTGGCGGCTGGTGGGCCATCGCTTTCGGTCGCGCCATCCCGGGCTTGCGCTATGCTACGGTCATCGCCTGTGGTCTGCTTAGAATCCCTTACATGCGCTTTATCACCGCGCATCTTGCCGGCTCCTCGGTGTACATTGCAGTTTTTTTGGTGTTGGGCAGGGTGTTTGGCCCCACGGTCCTTAGCTGGATCCACCTGCCGGCGCTGGGGATCCGTCTGATCTGGCTGCTGCTGCTAGGGGTGGGTCTACCGCTGCTTGTAGCTTGGTTGGGAGTACGCGCCCACCCTCGACAGCCCGAGCATCCGTCCCGTCGACGATCGGTAGGTGCGGTGCTACTGGGGAGCTTCGCCGGGGCCACCGCGCTCGCCGCCACCTGGTCTACAGTAAACATCGTAGCCAGACTACAGCTGGGAGAGACCCATAGGTTCCTCGATCCGCTGGGCCTGGCGAGAGTATACGGCGGCAGTGCCTACCTCTTGGTATATGCAGCCCTACTATCGCTGCTCATAGGTCTCAGCGCTGTCTACTACGAGCTTGTCTTACCACGTCTGGCGCCGCACCAGGTCTCACTGCTCCGGCAGACGCTAGGTCTTATGTTGCTCGCCCTTGCTCTGTTCGGGGCCATCTTCGTCTCTACGTTCGTAGTGGAAGGCTTTGCATCGTTTGAGCTCTGGTCGCAGACCGGTGGCCCGTTAGTGCTGCTCGGCCACGTGTTGGGTGTGGTGGGCTATGCTATAACCTCCGTCTACGGTCGCGCTCTGGCTATCGCCGTGGCGCCTACGCTCAGCCGCCGCACTATAAGGTAAAGGTTTATGAATAGAAGGAGGCACTCTCCTTCCAATTGGTTGACCTGCCGCTCGCACGTCGTCTTAGAGACCAGGGGATTATGGTGGAGTCCCAACAAAACAGGCGGGCCCCCGTGAAGGGACCCACCTGTTTTCGCGGCTCTATCTAGAG
>JAWWQA010000519.1:0-3439 GCA_033854695.1 Rubrobacteraceae bacterium | reverse complement strand
AGTTTTTCGGGCGCAATGAGAAGGAGTTGGCAGTAGTAGTTCCAAGGGCGGACAACACCGACGAGTTGCGGGTGGTAGACCTAGGAACGCGTGAGGAGAAGACGCTTGACCTACCGCGAGACGTGCGAGTCGACAACCTCAGCTTCTCCCCGGTCGACAATCAGTTCGTTTTCATCACTCGGGCGACCCGCAAAGCCGATGCCAGCGAGTCCGACCTTGAAGCTTACAGTAACACGCTCTCCCGCTACGACATCGACAGCGAGCAGTTGCAACCCCTCGACACCTTGAGCGCCAAAAGTAGCGTTCCAAGTGTGTTGTACTCTCGTGAAAGTGCGTTGTACTCCCGCGACGGCCAGGCTTTACTGTACCGGGCGTTCGACGAGGAGTACTACCTGATCGGCGCGACGCAAACCACAGCCTCGGTCCTTCTCGGCAAATACCTGGACAGCGGTGGGTTTGACCGAACCAATACCAAGCTTACGTTCCTATCCGGCAGCAATGCCGCAATCTACGACGCCCAGGCGGGGGAGGTCCAAGAGGTGCCCGACATCCAAATCGACGGGCGCATCTCCACGCCGGTCTTCTTGCACAACAGTGACGAGATTCTCTACCTCAAGAAACCTCTCGACGCAAAACCGGACGAAACGCTGCAAGTTTACATAGCCAACGTGGACGGGGAGGCACAGAAGCAGGTGGTAAATATGCAGCCACAAGCGAGCTTCTTCGGCGAGCCGGTAGTTAGCTACGACGACCGCTACGTGCTTATCGAGGTCACGTTCGAGCCTCAGGATTCAGACGATTACGTTGGGGACCCGCAGCCTAAGGATTCCCAGTTAGTACTATATGATCGGTTGGATGGCAAAGTGATCGACTCCGGCACCCGTGGCATCCACCCAATATGGAATAGATAGAAGATGAGGAAGACTTTGGTTCAGGCTTTATCGAGACTTTTCGGACAGTTTCTTACCCTGAGTTTTGCCCCGCACCTTCGTAAGCAGGGCTCTTAGAGATTATCTCGTCCATTAAAGTCGCTAAGAACGCTGCGACCGGAATCGCCAAAATAAAACCGGCGAATCCGAGCAAATCACCCAAGAAAAGGAATGAGATGATCACCACTACCGGATGCAAACGCGTACGTCTGCCCAAAATCTGTGGTTGTATCAGGTTCGCATCCACCAGATGCAAGATCACGAATAGTCCCACGACGAGCAGCGCTTTAACCGGCGATATCGTCAATGCTACTAACGTCGGCAGTAACGCTCCCGCAAACGGACCGAGATAGGGGATAATCTCCAGAAATCCGGCTAGAATGCTAAGAGATAGAGCCAAAGGAACACCTATAAGCCACAGGCCTACTCCTGCACCAACACCTACGATGATCATCGCAAGCCCTGTACCGACAACCCAGCCGTGGAGCCTGCCAGCAAAATTCTGTAGCAGCTCTTTAGCATCTTTGCGTCTGCTATCCGGCACCAGTCGCAGAATACCCGAGATTAAAGAGCCTGGATCGTAGGCCATGTAGAGAGCCAAAACCAGAACAAGGATCGTTCGGACTGTCACGTTCGATAGGCTGGCAAGAAGCTGCGGAAGCGAACTGAGCTGCGATGAAATAAGGTTTCTCAGGTTCCCTCCCAACCCATCTGTATTCTGAGATAGATCTGGAACAAACATTGCCACACTATCAGGAAGCCGAGCAGATAGATTCGACAGTTCTTCCAGATACCCCGGCACGGAGGAAGCCAGGGTATCAGCCTGCTGAAACAACCTCGACCAAACCACGAGCACAAGGAATGCGCCGAATGCCCCGATCATTAGCAGCGTGACGAGCGGCGCTATCCACGAGGGAGCTCCGAGCCTTTTGATCGCGTCCACAACGCTCCGAAGAGCTACCGCTACGACCGCTGCGATGGCTACTAGTACCAGGTCATTTAGCAATTCATAGGCGATTAGAAGTCCTGTGGCTAACAACACTGCTGCAGGAGCCCCCCAGCCTAGCCGGCGCCACTTACATGAGCTGTTCCCAGTAGGCATCTCGATCAAGCACCTTTCACAGTCTGCTCAACTTTACCCCTCCTTACCCTAACGTGTGGGTTAGGATTCATTTGATCTTCGAGAACGCTTCTTCTATAGGGTTTGAATCGGACGAGTAGTGCGGCAGCTACCAGGCCAAGCTCCGCTGCACCTCTCTGCCATCGCTCGCTCTCACTCCGCGTCTGTTGCCCCTACCCAAATGGGATGTGGTTCCCATTTGGGGAACCGCCACGGCTCATTCTTTCCGACGACGGGGCTCGCAAAATCGACTTCCCGGGTTTTATTGCGATGCGTGCCTCAGGCGCTCCGGGCCTGCTTTTCGTGCTTGCCTTCGGCGAACTCCTCGACGATCTTGGCGCAAAACGCCTCCAGGTCGCCTGGGTAACGGCTCGTGACGAGGCCCTGGTCCGTGACGACCTCCTCGTCCACCCACTCTCCGCCTGCGTTGCGGATGTCCGTCTTGATGCTCCAGAACGAGGTCAGCCTCCGGTCCTTGACCACGTCTGCCTCTACCAGCGTCCACGGGCCGTGGCAGATCACCCCAACCGGCTTGGACTGCTCGAAGAACCCGCGCACGAAGCTCACCGCCTCGTCACTGCCGCGGAGCTTGTCCGCCCCGACGGTGCCGCCCGGCACGATCAGTGCGTCGTAGTCCTCCGGGGAGACCTCGGAGAAGGTCTTCTCTACTGTGAAGGTTTCGCCCGGGTTGACGTCGTTGTTCATGGTCTGGGCTTCTCCGGTCTGGATACCGACTACGTCGACGCTGGCGCCAGCGTCCTCGACGGCTTTCTTCGGCTCGGTAAACTCGACCTGCTCGGTCCCTGCCGGGGCGAGGAGGATGGCGATCTTGCGGCCCTGCAACTCGTTAGCCATTGACTTCTCCTTTCTGTTCTAGTGATTACCTCACTTCGCTCTTTACGAAGTCGCATGATCGCCCGAGGACACCGGTTCGTCATGAAGCAGATAGCCCATTTTCAACCGGCAAAAGAGACCATGAATGCCTGGTGAATTTGATCTATGAATGCGTAGTAAATTTGCTCTATATCCAGGCAGGCTGATATAGCTTAGATTGAAGCGGCGGCCTGGGTCGTTCGGAGGATTGCCAAGTATAAAAAGTTGCCAGCCTATTGGCGCAGCCTCTTAGTAAACTTGCCAGGAATCTTCGAACAAGCAAGCTGTCATTTAGGGCGATCATAAGGCTATTGGATGTAGAGGAGGGGTAATGGATTACACGGCACACCGGAGGAGACGGAGGAGGTGTTGGCGCACTGGATCTCCGAGGTACAGGGCGGCGCAGCAATGACTTAGCCCCGCAAAGAGTAGGCTACGACCTCAGGCGTGCGGAGCGCCGAAGAGGGAGTGTCACAGCCGCGAGTAGGAGGACCGGGAAGGGAAGGACCAGGCTCGG
>JAWWQA010000518.1:0-5571 GCA_033854695.1 Rubrobacteraceae bacterium | reverse complement strand
CAACGTTTCTCACGTTCGCTCCTTTCCCTACTCTTGAGGGTGCGCTCATTCTCAGCCCTGAGGCCATTAGAACGCTGTGTTCGTCCGGTCATCAAACTGTTCTCAATCGCGGCGGACGACACCCTGGCGCCAGGCGTAGACGGCGGCCTGGGTCCTGTCAGCGAGGTGCAGCTTGCCCAGGATGTTGCTGACGTGGTTTTTAGTAGTCTTCTCGCTAATGAACAGGCGGCCTGAGATCTCAGCATTGCTCAACCCTTCCGCGATCAGTTTAAGCACCTCGAGCTCCCGGTTGGAGAGGTCATGGAACACGTTTGGCTCGTCGCGCCGGGCTCCGTGCAGCTCCCTCACCACCCTCGCGGCCACCCGAGGGTGGAGGACGGCCTCGCCGCTAGCCGCCTTGCGGACGGCCTCGGCCAGCTCCTGCGGCCCCACTTCCTTGAGTATGTAGGATAGGGCACCTGCCCGAATCGCGGGGAAGACGTGCTCGTCGTCGTGGTAGGAGGTGAGCATTATGACGTTCGTGCGCGGGGAGCGGGCTCTCAGGCGTCGCGTAGCCTCCACGCCGTCCATGCCCGGCATGATCAAGTCCACCAACGCCACGTCCGGCGCGTGCTCGACCGCAAGGCGCACGGCCTCTTCCCCGGAGCCCGCCTCGGCGACCACCGCAATGTCGCTTTGCGTTTCGAGGAACGCCCGCACTCCCTGGCGCACCAGTGCGTGGTCGTCGACCAGCAGAACGGTTATCGGCTCGCTCATGCTCACCTCCCCTTCTCTTTGGACGCGCCGTCCAACGGACATACGCAGACGACGCGTGTCCCCTTGCCCGGTGCGCTCTCGACGTCGACGCGCCCGCCGAGCTTCGCCAGCCGTTCGCTCATACTCCGCAGGCCGAAGCCCTCGCCCGAGTCCTTCGCAAGGTCAAACCCGCGGCCGTCGTCAGCGACGTGTAGCGTTACGGCGCCGGCGTCGTAGACCAGGTCAACTTCGACGCTCTTGGCGCCGCTGTGCCTGGCGACGTTCGCCAGGGCTTCCTGGGCCACACGGAAGAGCGCCTGCTCGACCTCCAAAGGTACCTCGCGCTCGCCCCGGACATGGACCTCGGCCGGGATCTCGCTCCTTCGCGACCAGTCGGCGGCGTAGTCGCCCAAAGCTATCGAAAGACCCTTACCCTCGAGCGCAGCCGGGCGCATCTGGTGTATGAGGACGTTCAGCTCCTTCTGGGCCAGGCGCACCAGCTCGTCGGCCTGCGCCAGGTGGGACTCGGCAGCCTCCTTGTCCTGTTCGATCAGGACGCGGGCGGCGGCGATCTGCAGGGAGGTGGCGAAGACCTGCTGCTTGACCGAGTCGTGCAGGTCCCGGGCAAAGCGGTTGCGGGCCTCGAGAGTAGCGAGCTCACCTTGAGTTTGCAAGAGGGTCTCCAGCTGCCCGGCCATGCTGTTGAGCTCCCGCGAGAGCTGCCCAAGCTCGTCTTTAGAGCGATCCTTAGCTGTCAGGGAGAAGTCCCCCTGACTCCACGCCCGGGCGACGTGGGCCAGCCTCCGGAGGCGTCGGGTCAGGCCCCATGCGGTCACGAAGCCAAAGATCGTCCCGAGGAGGGCGGCAGGAATCGTCAACGCGATCGCACCGACACCCAACAGGGCAAGGGTGAGGACGGTGAGGTCGGGCAACCCGAAAGCAGCCACGACCGCCCCGAGGACGCGCCCATCGTCGCCCTTGACCGGCGCGGCCGTGTATAGCTTCCGGTTGTCCGGCGAGCGCGCCTGGAGGCGCCACGAGTCTTCCTCCCCCCCGAGCACCGTCGTCAGGACCGGACCCAAGCCAGGAAACGCCTCCGAGTCGAGGCGCTTCCCTTCGGAGAGCCCGTCCGGCTCGGGATAGGAGGCGAGCAACTGCTGCTCGTCGTCGATCACGAAGAGGTAACCATCGCCCGGTCCTAAAGTCAGGTCCAGGCTTCCTGCACCTTGCCAGGCGTCTCCCTCGTTGAAGAACAGCCGCATCTCTTCGTGTAAGGCCTCCTTGTCGGGGGGCGTCTCGGAGAGCGCCGGTTCCACGCGCGGCACGACGGAATCCTTTAGGTACTGCACTACGAAGCCCGGCAAAACGGGCGAACTCAAAAAGGCGATCAAAGCCGCAACCAGGAGTAACTCCGCCATGAGCAACGCCACGACGGTGACCAGCGTATAGCTCAGCGTCAGCTTCCAGCGCAGCCGCCGCAGCGAGAAAAACCCGCGCTTCATCCGAAACTCTCCGAACTCATATCTAACTCTTCCCGGAGCAAGTCCCTATTCTAACCCGCCCCATGCCCGTATCTTTTGGGGAGCGTTCACTCCCCGGCAGCAGTGTCGCATTGAGCCTGGTTATAGACACGTACCTAGACCTTTAGTTTGGTCGTGCTCCTTCCCTCGCGGAGAAAAGAGGCCCCGACTAAAGCCGGGGCCTCGATGCGCCGTCGGGTGTCGCCTAGCGGTCCTCTATCAGCTCCGCGACGAAGGGGTAGCGATAGTCGTCACCCCGGCCCACCCTGTAGGCTGCGTAGGCTGCGTGAGCGAACGGCACGACAGTCAGGAGGGCCATCACCGGCACAAGGAGGAAGCCGATCAGGATCAGCATCAAAAGCCCCGTGAAAGCCCAACCGACGCCTAGCACCACCAGCCACGCCACCTGGTACCACATCGACTGGAGTGCGTGGAATGCTACCTTGGGCGAGCGGTCCCGATAGACCAGCCAGATCACCAACGCCACTACCGGCCCCAAGAACCCTGTAAAGAGGTTCAGGAATATGCTCAGGTGCGCGAGAATGGACCAGGTCCTCTCCTCCTGTGCACTCATCGCCGCCTGGTTCGCGCCGTGCTCCCCAACTACCCCGTAGTTCTGCTCTTCTGTCTGCACGATTCACTCCTTTACGGTAGCCAACAGCTTACGATCTAACCTTACGCCGGGACGGACCGGACGGCATCGGACCAGAAGCGGAATGTGAATAGGACCAGAGACCTAATATGAATAAGTAGCAGAAGACCTCGAGAGATCGTTCATCGTAATTTACGGCTTCAGCAGACGCACGAAGCCCGCTTGTTCGAAATGCTCGTCCGTGGTCAGTGCTTCCACAATGCCACGTTGTTGCATGACTACGAAACTCGAACAGTCCACGAGACTCCAGCTCTTATCCTGGCGCCGCGTGAGCAATCACCACGCCCGCTCGTCGAGAACAACGTCGATATGAACAACGTCAACGTACGGCGAGGTTTTCAGCCCATCGACAAAGGAGATGATCGCTGTGCGCGGAATGCGCAGGGGGCTGGTCAGGAGTGCCACAAGCTCTGTAAGGACCTAATTCGTGGTGACTACCTTGCGCTCTTAGATCAGTGCCTCCGCGGCCCCAATCGTCCGTGGCTCGGTTTCGCCGGTGCGCTACTTAACAGCGAGGGCGGCGTCTATGCGACCGTGGCCGTAGTTGCGGGCGCGCTCCTTCTTGTGATGCCCCTTGTGGTGGCCCTTACGATGGCTCTGGGGGCGGGCCTTGTGATGGCTCTTGTGATGGCTCTTGTGGCGGGCCTTGGAACGGAGGTCGGTGGCGGTGCTGAAGATGCGCGAGTGGATATCGCTCCTCGGGCGACCCTGGGCGGCGAGAAGTCCTGCCAGCGCAGCCACCTCGGCGCTCGCCATGCTCGTGCCGGTCATGGTACCGTATCCTCCGTCACTCGTGGTGGAGATGATCTTTACGCCGGGCGCGGCTACGTCTACCCATCCACCGTAGTTGGAAAAACTTTCCCCCCGGTCAGTGCTGTCGGTCGCGGCCACGGCTATGACGTTGGGGTAGGCCGCCGGGTAGAACGGTTTGCTTGAGCTGTCGTTGCCTGCCGCAGCTGTGAGCACCACGCCTTTGCCGGCAGCGTAGTCGATGGCGTTGCCCAAGGCCGTACTGGGGTGTGGACTTTCCAATGACATGTTTATCACCTTGGCGCCCCTGTCGGCGCTCCAAATGATGCCCTCTGCCAAGTCTGAGAGGGTGCCGCTTCCGTCGGAGCCCAGGACCTTGGCGATCAAGAGGCCGCAGTCTGGGCAGCCACCGGCGATGCCCTGCCCGTTATCCGTGATGGCAGCCGCTATCCCGGTCACGTGCGTACCGTGTCCGTAGTCGTCGTTGGCGATAGGATCGTCGTTCACGAAGTCATACTGCTCGGCTATCTTGCCTTGGAGGTCCGGGTGCTCGGCGTAAACGCCGCTGTCCACAACGGCTATCTTGGTATCCGGCGTGCCTCGGACCTTATCCCACGCCTGGGAGAAGCGGGGCTTCTGCAGACCGTACTGTGTGTTGAATAAGGGGTCGTTCGGCGAGGCACTGGCCCTGTAGATGTAGTTATAGTCCACAGCCTCGACGGCGGGGTTCTGCTCGAGGGTTTGCTTTTCCAGCTCCAGGGCCCCTTCCCGGGTCGCCTGCGCCTTCTCGTTCTTTACCTCAGGGAAGGAGAGCAGCTGTCCCCTTGTCGCAGGGAGCTCTTTCTCGGCGCGTCCTCCCGTTGCGCTGCTCGTCGCTTCCGCAGCTTTCGCCGCGGTCCCGGGCTTGTACGTAACGACCAGCTCGCCCGCAACGTAGGGCGCATCGCTACTACCGTCCAACGTGCGTGCAGAGACCTCAGACGAGGCTCCCGGCACCAGAGTTAACAAGGCAGCGGCCATGATCAGGGGCGTGCAAAGAATGCTTATGTACCGTCCGAGCCCCCCCACATGCCACCCTCTAAGAATCACGATTCCTTGAGGGTAAGCTTATCGAAACGTCGGCGGAAAAGCTACCGCAGCTTGCACGAGCACAGCCTCTTCCGCCTGACGCCCCAGCAACCTCGACTGGCCGGGTATTTCCGATGGCGCAAGCTTCTGAACTAGGGTTGATCAACCAAATCGTTCAAGAGTTCGGTGAGCTCGTCAACCGTGGGGCGCCGGGAGGGGTCGGGGTCGAGGCAGCTGTCCACCACGGTCCCGAAGGCAGCCGGGACGCGCCGGTGGGCGCGGACGGGGTCGGCGCGGCGTTGGAGTTGCTCGTACTCCTGCCTGGCTTCGTCGGCTTCGAAGGGTGGCTGACCGGTGGCAGCGTGGAAGAGCACGGCACCGATGCCCCACACATCGGTCGCCTCGCTGAGCAGCCCGCCAGGGTCCTGCTCGGGGGCCATGTACTCGGGGGTGCCCCAACCTTCACGACTCCGCCCTGGAGGACGAGCGATGCTAAGGTCAAGCACCTTGGCCAGCCCCAGATTGCAGACGATGTTGGAGGGCTTGAGGTCCAGGTGCAGGAGGCCCTGACGGTGGAGGTAATGCATCGCCGAGCACAGGTGCAGGCCGAGAAAGACGACGGCGGAGAGGGGGAGGCGCCGACGACGGTGAGCGTAGATCAGGTGCTCGAGGGTTTCCCCAATGAGCGTCTCGAGAATCACGATCGGTTGTGGTTCCTCGAGCGTCTCGTAGGCACGCACGATGTGCAGGTGCGTGAGCCGTTTGAGGATCCGTCCCTCTCGGAGCAAGCGACTCCGGAGCTGCCGGTCGTCGGCGTGATCCGGATGCAGAACCTTGGCAACACAT
>JAWWQA010000517.1:0-3083 GCA_033854695.1 Rubrobacteraceae bacterium | reverse complement strand
CCGAGGTGGTGGTGGCCGAGCCCGAGGAGGAGACTTCCGCGATGCCCGGTGGCATGGGCGGCATGGGCGGCATGATGTAAAGAGTCTTCCAGAAGGCTCATCGGGGCGGCGCTTTAAACGGGCGCCGCCCCTTCTTTTTTAGGTTTTCTTAAGAAAAGTTTGATTCGAGTAGTTGGGAACAGGTATAGTGTTGGGTAGTGTAGAAGCGGAAAGGGAGGTTAAGGCGTGAGGGGTGGGTCTCTAAACCTGATCATTGGTGTCCTGGTGATCATCATTCTGGTCATCATATTGCTGAGATATCTTTAGCAGCGTTCGCGAAGGTTGAGCCCGTAGTCAGAGGCAGGTGGTAGGGAAGATTCCCTGAGCTCAGAATCGGTATAGGAGCTAGCGGTAGTTAGAATCTCGTACCGTTGGAGGTATTAAAGGGGAGGCAAAAGCAGACGGGGAGACGTTGGCGGAATTAGGCTAAGTTCCTAGCAGGTAGCTCCGTGAGACAGATTCACTTCCGACGGGGGGCGGGGCGTAGTAGCCCTGGCCCTCTTCTATCCCTTACAACCTTTGAGTTTCCGAGAATTACCTGAAAATAGGCAACCCGCCCCCTATCGCTAGGCGCAAGTTTTTGTATCGTCTATTTCCAAGGATTTGATGAACCCGGACGGGAACCGCGTCTTCTGCGCGGGGATGCTCGAGGTGCGAGACGGGAAGATCGTCCGGGAGGTGGGCGTCCAGGCCTGGGACGAGTAGGATAACCGCAAGGGAATTCATAGGATTCGAATAGTAGCGGGCCGGGGCTCTCCTACCCGCGACTGAGCCACCCGTCTAACCGCTCCTTGAGCCACGTCGTACGTAATCTGCTGGCTGCGCTCCTGGCCGACATGTCCCCTTCCGAGAGCTCTTCTACGTGCTTGTAGGATATCTTCCCGTTGCTCATCAGCGCGACCAGCCCTTCCTCTGCCTGTCTCCGATCCTCGGAGGTCAGTCGCCGCAACGCCGCCGGTGCCTCTCCCGGCAGCGGTTCGCCTAGCAACCGGCCGAGCTGGCCGTCCTTTCGCAGCTCCAGCTCTCGCCGTTCCGCCTGCATAAACTCCTTCCAAGCGGCGAGTTGGGCTCGCCTACGCTTCTCTTGTAAGGCTCGGCTACGCTCCTCTTGTCGGGCTCGGCTACGCTCCTCAGCTCGCTTCCACGGAAGATCCTCCTGCCACTGCTGAGCACTCTTGTCGCGGAATGGTCCGTCACGCAGCTCCCCAAGCTGCCGGCCGGCCTCGGTTTCTAGAACGGCCTTGAGCGCCCCTTCGAATGGTTCCCCGGTTCGTTGGGTGCGGACCCTCGCCTGACGCGCCAAGATCTCAACCGCTATTTCGCCCACTCGTTGGTTGTTGTACATGGCATTCCCCTTCCCGAGAGTAGCCCTAGGCAACAAAAAATTCGGGCCAGCGAAGCCGCTCCTGTCAAGAGTCGGCGATCGCCAGCCCGTGCAACAAACGCTGGTCGTGCCACAACGCCAGTGCCTGCAGCTAGTTAGTCAGCCTTCCTGTTCATCGGTCCTTACCTCCTACTAGAGGTACAACGACAACACTAATATTGTACCACTGATTACTAAAAAAACCATGCTCCTGGTGGCGATGGACCTTGCGGAGGCCGTGTGGCACGTATCTAAGCCGAATCCGAGGGGACTTGTAGCTTTCTCGTACAACCAGGCGTACTTTGTAGCTGTCCGGGAGTTGCAAGCGTGGGTACGGACACGCGGCTACTCCTCATTAGGCCCCCGTCTCATGTAAGCGGCGGTTGGGTTGTCCCGCAACGGGGGATGAATAAGACAACCAGGCTGGGCTGCTCTTAGGAGGGGGGAGCCCAGCCTGGCGTAATAACCTAACTATACACCCCGACAACAAAACCAATAGCCCCAAAAGGGCCGGAGCCCCCGATAAGGCCCCGGCCCTGATCAACCTCTCCGCGGATATGTCGCTTAAACTAGGCCTTACTGACGTTCTGCGCCTGCATGCCCTTCTTGCCCTGAGTTACTTCGTAGGTTACCTTGCTGCCTTCATCAAGGGACTTGAACCCACCGCCTGCTATCCCACTGTGGTGCACGAAGACATCTTCGCTCCCGTCGTCAGGCTCGATAAAGCCATAGCCCTTCTCGTCGCTGAACCACTTGACTGTTCCTTGGGGCATGCGCCAAAGTCCGCCTTTCTTTCCCCGGGCTTCCTCACAACAAAAAGCCACCCGCCGAGAGGGATGGCGCTTCACAGTTGCTGTAAACCCACCTTCTTCTACTAAGTGCGCAATATACCAAAATTCTCGCTTGCACTCTGTGCCCTGCCTCTTGTGCCTCTCTCAACGCCTCGAGCCTGGGAAGTATCTTTTGGTATCTGGCGAAGTTCGAATGGTAGGTGTTCGGTGGCCGCCGTTTTCGACAGGGTCCTTACGCCTCTTCGCCCTCCTCTAGAGCAGCTCGGCTAAAGTGATCCACCAATTTATCGCATAATTTGAGGCCAGAGGGTCGAGACCAAGAGGAGAGGAGAGCTTTCCTCGTCATGCGTGGTCCCAAACCACCACCGATCATACTCTCACCTACTCAAAGAGAGACTCTGCGAAAACTGGCGCGTCGCCAGAGAAGTTCCCAACAGCTGGTGCGCCAGGTGCGGATCGTCCTCCAGGCCGCTACCACGGGCGCCAATAATACTCGGATAGCCAAGCTTCTGAGCATCGACCGTGGCCAGGAGGTGCGCACCTCTGGCGTAAGCGCTGGCTTGAGGCCGCACCACGTCTAATAGCCGCCGAGGAAGAAACGAAAGAGAAAGCAGCAGCAGACGACGACAACGACGACGAAAGTAGTGGTAATGGTGTCCTCATCACGGAGGTGGTGGAAGAGGTGCTCGCCGACGAGCCTCGCTGTGGAACGCCTCCTATCTTCGGCCCGGAGCAGGTAGCTCCCGTAACCAGAAACTCCGATGGGTTCATCCCGTAGTCTCCTCCTTAGCGTCGCCTCTCTGTATGCCGGCCTACCGACTGAGGGCATTATCTCGACCGTCCTTGGCCGCGACCCCTACGATCCTCCCCACACCCGATGGTCCAGTTGG
>JAWWQA010000516.1:0-3515 GCA_033854695.1 Rubrobacteraceae bacterium | reverse complement strand
AACGCCACCTCCCCTTCTGTAGGACAGAGTAAGAAGCCCCTGCCTTGTTACACGTCAACTACGGCACTGTGGCAGTAATTCCTATGGATTTCCCTAACACACCCTATGGATTTTCTTAGGATTCGTGTATCCACACTCCCCTTGATAGGACGTGAGAAATGCCACCAACGTTTCTGATACACCCTCTGAACCTTCAGTTTCCGAGAATTCGCTACACCGGAAACCCAGGTTGCCGAGAATTTCCCTTCTCGGCAACCTGAGTCCATGTATACTAGCGCTTCCTCATAGTCATTAAAGCTTCAAGATGTACCTCAGACACGCTACTATATGCGCGGCAGCGTACGAAGAAGAAGGTAGCTTAGAAGTAAGCACCAACGAGTCCGGGCCGGAGCTCCGATAAGGAGGCCCCGGCCCTTCCTTGGTGACTCACCTCACAAAGTTTACGATTCCTTAGATCGCATCTACGGTAACCATCACCATACCGAACTGCTCTGTCGTGCTCTGTTCCTGGACCACCTGACCATCTACCATTACCTGCAGCCTTAACTCCTGGTTCCCCTCGTCCTGTTTCTGCACGTTGGCGGTCACGAGGTCGCCAGTTCGTCCCTCAACTACGAAATCTTGCGACGTAACACCTTCTAACGAACCACAAGAATTTGCACAATAGGCGCCTAAGAACGGAACACCAGGTGTACCGGTGACCCGGATGGTGACAGGTTTCGTATCTCCTCCTTGGGCACTAGCAGACAGTGCTGTGCCTCCCATAACCACTGCCATAAGTGCCGCCACCACCAACACAGAAAGCATTCTCCTCATGAACTATCTCCTTTACTTTTGCTACTCATTTACTTTCTCTACTCACTTTGCTCTTTTAGTGGCTCTCTGCTTTTTCTCCTTTCTTTGCTTTCCTTCTAGCCACTAAGAGAACTATGAGCTGGGATAGCGAAGCGGTAATCAATCGAAGGGAGGATCTTGCTATCAACCTATTGGCTCTGAATAAACCAACCTTTTGGTTGATCCCTTTTCAGAGTCCGTGACCAAACATTCACCCTAGAAGACACCTAAGAAGAAGTAGTAGGAGAAAGGAAGTGGTAGAGATGAGGAAGATGAAAATGATGTTGGCCGTGCTAGCTATGCTGACGGTGATGGTGGCGGGGGCACTCCCGGCAGCGTTAGCGCAAGGAGCACAAGAAATCGCGGTCAGCGGTGTGCTCGAGTACCAGGGGATCAAGGCAGACGGTACGCCCGTATACGGTATAGTAGACGAGTCCAAAGCATTAGCTTTCGATGGTCTATCCGGGAAGGCAATAGGAACAGGGTATCTCTTGGAGGGCGATTACAGTGCCTACTTAGGCCAGCGGATCACCGTACACGGCATACCCGGACACGATCACGAAATGAGTGTCCTAGACGTGACCTGGATCGATTAGCCGCTAGGTTTTAAGGCGTCTCGTAAAAAAGCGAATCGCTTTGTGTTTCCGAGAATTGTATCTAGCGGTAATTCACTATCCAAACCTCGCCATTAACAGCGCTACCTATAGCTAGATTAGGATTGGCAGAAAAAGTGGTTAGCCGAATCGTCACCGATCCGATACTTATGCGGTTTGCGAGCTATCGGAAGCCTTTTAGGGGCACGATTTTCTGCCATCTTTACTCAACCTATACGCCACGGATTTAATGGCGAGGTTTCCACTATCCTGCATAAAAGTCGGCGTTCGAAGCTCATATCTGCCATGAAGAGCCTCCTGGCAAGCAGGTTCGTGGGTGTTTAGGTGTCTCTCAGCTAGTATATCTCGGTACTCCCGCTACTTGGCTTTGCTACTACTTGCAACGTAGTCCGAATACTCATGCACGACGCTGCATATACCAGTTTGGTAGGGAACTATCCTTACTTCTCCTCAAGGAGGATCGCAAACCCTTCAAACAAACCCTCTAAGTATTCGTTTTGGTGCTCATGAACCCACTGCGCAGTCTCAGGATAGCCCAGGCGGGCTGCAATGACTTCTACTGCCTGGTGGTCCTGCATATTCGTCTCCCCTGACTCCTGAACGCTCTCCAGCCCGTCAAACACGGCTGTGGGAAGCTCGATGGGATTCAAGAACCTCTTCGCCATGATCTCCTCCTCCTTAGTTACAGGAGGATTCTACGTCTTCACAATGTCAGTAGCAAAGAGGAGAGCGGCGCAGGAATCTCAGGTGATCAGTGTAGGAGGCGGCGAGGATCACTTTGTCGGCATGATCCTCGAGAGTGAGCTTATGGCGAGATTCACACAGGAATATGGCGTGCCTGGAGCGCCAGTCCTCTTCGGAGCCCAGAACGATCAGCTTCTCTCCGCACTCTTTGCACGTAAGGACGATCTGCTGTTCGGAATCACGCTCCATGTGTACCTCCTTCGCCCTTTTTCAGAGGGCATAACGTTCATGGTTGTTGGCAAGCCGTGTGGTTGTGTGGAGGTCAACTTCACATATTTGCCTGACGGGCACAAGATGAACGAGGCTCTACTTTGATCTGTTGGTGTACTCGACGCGAAGCTCCCTAGGGGCTTCAGCGGAACCTGAGGCTGAGGGTTAGTTTGAGTCAGTGTCTCTCTGCTCGCTGTGGGAGCCACACTTAGCCCCTGTCTCAAGGAATTAACATTGGGACCGGGGCTTAGTGCATTATATGCATAATGCAGGGTGTGGGTTTCCGAGAATTTACCTTCTTGGCAGCTCGCCCTCTCGCGCACACTCTGGCCTGTCTCATAAACCTCCCTTTTCAGAAACACGTCGCTCATCTGAGCGTGTTCCTACACATTGGCTTATATATGAGGTATTCGCTGATAGGTAGCTCAGGGAATAAAGGCAACCTGCCCTAGAGTAAACACAGCTTTTTGTCAAAAATAGTGCATTTGGCTCATGTGCTGGCTCCTGTGCTCGCTCATCATCAGTAGCGTTCAAACCCTGCGGGACTAGGGAGTCCCGCCCTACAGAGATAAGGAGGTAGACCATGAAGCGGATCCTTTTGCTTGTTGTGCTTGCCGCAGTTATGGTGGTAGTTATGGGTTTTAGCGCCTTGTCAGCTACTGCCCAGAACGGCATGGATAATAATGGCGGTGGTGGCAATAACTGGGGACAAAACAGCGGGTACTGTAACGACTGGCAAAAAGACTGGCATCAGAACGATAGGGGGTGGTGGTGGTACTGGTGGTACAGATGGTGTTGGTCTCCGCAGGGGGGCTGGTATCAGGACTGGGATGGTTGGGAATGGGGATAGCCCTAAAGTAGGCGGTGCCAGCGGAGTGGTTTTGGAGTAGCTGCGCCTAATTTTGGAGAGCTACGACGAAGCGATGCGCCCCATAGAGACATACACGATTGATCTAAGAGTACTGGCAGGCCGGGGTTTAGTGCCCCGGCTCTTCTTATGCCCCTGAGTTTCCGAGAATTTCTATTTCTCGGCAGCTCAGCGAATAGAGGCAACCTACCACCTGGTGTAGGTACAAGCTCTTAGGAAAAAGGCTACCTTTCCTATAAGGAATT
>JAWWQA010000515.1:0-3008 GCA_033854695.1 Rubrobacteraceae bacterium | reverse complement strand
GTGCTCGTCGAGCAGCACCCTCCTGACGACCTCCTCGACCGTCATCCTGTCCTGACCCGCCACCGCCAGCCTCCTTTCGTCGGAGATTGCGCCGTAGAGCCGTTTCGGTGAACCAGCGACCACCCGGTTCCTTGGACCCCGTCGTTCGTTTGGACCCCGTGCAGGAGGTGTAGCCGGCGGCGATCCAGCTGAGCCGCTCGAGGCGCCGGGCTCAACGTCGTGTCTCGGGGAACGAGAAGCTGGCCAGGTTGCGTTCGAGCCGGCTCGATGGGCTGGGTCGGACTCCGACCGCGCTCAGACGCGCATCTCGCGTGGCCATCTCCGGCAGCCGGTGTGTGACGCCATGGCGTCGCTTGCGGGCGGATGTTCGCACCCGGTTCCAGTCGCGCGGGCATTGACCAGGTGCCGCTCGCCACTGTGCGTGCTCTTCGGCGCGGAGTCCAAGCGCTCGCAGGTCGAGCTCCTCGGTGATCACCGCGCGCTTCGCCGCGTCGTTGCCGGTCGAGAACATCTCGGCGATGTAGACCCCACGTTCATGTGATGTCGAAGGCGGTGATCGCTGGTTGCGTGTCGGCCCATGAGGATCGCGATCGCGGGGGCGCACGGGCAGGTGGCGATGCGACTCGGGCGCCTGCTCGCCGATCGCGGCGAGGACGTCGTCGGGCTGATCCGCAACCCGGACCAGGCCGCCGAGGTGCGCGCGACCGGCGTGCATCCGGAGGTCTGCGATCTCGAGCTCGCGAGCGTGGAGCAGGTCGCGCAGGCGGTCGGCGGCAGCGACGCTGTCGTCTTCGCCGCGGGCGCGGGATCGGGGAGCGGCGCCGCGCGGAAGCTGACGCTTGATCGCGATGGCGCGATCAAGCTGCTCGACGCCACGGCGGCCGATGCGTCCCACTATGTGATGGTCAGCGGCATCGGCGCCGAGACCCCTCCAGAGGGCGACGACGTCTTCAGCGTCTACCTCCGGGCGAAGGGCGAGGCCGATGCCGCGGTGAGCGCGGCTGACCGCGACTCGACGATCGTCAGACCCGGCCGGCTGAACGACGAGCCCGGGACGGGTCGCGTGCGCATCGACTCCGCGCCCTTTCCGGGCGAGATCTCCCGCGACGACCTCGCCGTTCTCCTGGCTGGCGTGGTTCGCGACCCACGCGGCGGCCGGCACGTCCTCTACGTCAATGGCGGTTCCGAACCGATCGACCAAGCGCTCGAAACATGGAGGCCACGATGACGGGAACGTCCTATTCCGAGCTCGCGAACCAGCGGATCCCTGCGGAGAACGGCGTCGAGTACGCGTATCGCGAGATGGGGGAGGGGCCGGTTCCGCTCGTGCTCCTCCAGCACTTCCGCGGGAACCTCGACAACTGGGACCCGGCGCTGATCGATGCGCTGGCGACCTCGCGACATGTCGTGACGTTCGACAACGTCGGCGTCGGCGGCACGACGGGGACCACGCCGAGCACGGTCGAGGAGATGGCACGCGGCGCGACGGCCTTCGTGAGCGCCATGGGCTACGACCGGGTGGATGTCCTCGGGTTCTCGATCGGCAGCTTCGTGGCGCAGGAGATCGCGCTCGCGAGGCCCGAAATCGTGCGCAAGCTGGTGCTCGCGTCGGCGGCACCGAGGGGAGCCGCGGGGATGCACGGGTGGTCGCCCGACGTCATCGGCGCCGTCGGACAGCGCGAGGGGAGCCCCGAGGGATACCTGGCGGTCTTCTTCACCGGGTCCGAGGCGAGCAGGCAGGCGGGCCAGCAAGCGCTCAGCCGGATGTACACGAGGCAGGCCGACCGCGACGACGAGACGACGTGGGCGACGCGGTTGGCGCAGTACGACGCCGTCTGCGACTGGGGCATTCCCGATCACGCCGCGCTCCCGCGGGTGAGCGCCATCGGCGCACCGGTGTTCATCGCCAACGGCGACAGCGACCCCATGATCCTGCCCCGCTTCTCGCACCTGCTGGCCGGCCTCATCCCGCAGGCGGAGCTGAAGCTCTACGAGGACGCCGCGCACGGGTTCCTCTTCCAGCATCACGCCGAGTTCGCGGCTGACGTCGAAGCCTTCCTGGGGAGGGAGTGACCATGCCGATCGAGCCCCAGACGCGGACGATCGACGGCTTGTCGATCCGCTATGCGGAGAGCGGCGGCGATCGCGGCGTCGACGCGCTGCTGCTCAGCCCCTGGCCGGAGAGCGTCTACGCGTTCGAGCCGATGTGGGACCAGCTGGCCGAGCACGCCAGCCTGCTCGCTGTCGATCTGCCCGGCTTCGGCCATTCCACGGGCCGGGAGGACCTCTTCACCTCGCGGGGCATGGCGGGCTTCATCCTCGAGCTCGTCGACGCGTTCGAGCTCGACCAGCCGCACGCGGTCGGCCCCGACATCGGCACGTCGGCGCTCCTGTTCGCGGCCGCCGATCAGCCCGGCCGGCTGCGCAGCCTCGTGATCGGCGGAGGTGGCGCGGCGGTCCCGCTCCAGCTCGGAGTGGAGCTGAAGGACATCGTCGAGGCGCCGAGCCTCGACGCCATGGCGGGCGTCGAGCCGCGGCAGGTGATCGGCGCGGTGTTGAACTACCACGAGCGCCACGAGCTTCCGGCCTACGTCCGCGAGGACTATCTCAGCGCCTATGACGGGGACCGTTTCGTGCCGTCCCTGGGCTTCGTGCGCGCCTACCCGACCGAGCTTCCCGCGCTTGCCGAGGTGCTGCCCCGAATCGAGACACCCGTCGAGATCATCCACGGCGCCCACGATCCCGGCGTGCTGCCGGTCAACGCCCAGTACCTGCGCGACCGCCTTCCGCGCAGCCGGGTGAACCTCCTCGACGCGGGCCACTTCGCCTGGGCCGATCGGGCCGACGACTACGCGGCGCTCGTGATCAGCTGGTGGAAGGGCGGCTACGAGAATCCGTGAGCGGCGCCGTGGAGTTCGCGCTGCGCCGTCGCGGCCTCGAGACCGGCGGAGCTGCGTGGGCTGGTGCTCGGCGCGCCTGCACCTGCGGCGCCCGCCGTCGAGCTCGAC
>JAWWQA010000514.1:0-3930 GCA_033854695.1 Rubrobacteraceae bacterium | reverse complement strand
CCATCCGAGGGCTGGTGACTCTCCGGGTTATTAAACCGCTTTCGTAGCACCCGTTAATACATACGCTACTCACCTATTGGCGCAAGTTCTACGTTTCCGAGAATTCACCTTGTAGGCAACCTGGTGAATGGAGGCAACCTGACCCTAAAGGGTCAGGCTCTTGTGAGCAGTATCAAAAATGTTCGTGATAGTGGCGCTCGCTAACATATACTGGTATATTATGAATATTGTTAAGGTCCCTTGAGTAAAAGGAGGAAAGAATTGAAGAAGTTGATGTTGTTTGCAGCGCTCCTGGCGATGGTGGTCGTGGCCGCCATGCCGGCCATAGCCCAGGTGACCCAGTCGCCCGAGCAGGGTGTCGAGAGCGGGGACTCCAGCCAGAACTTCACGGTGACTGGTGGTGGCGATAACTCCAATGCCTGTCAGGGGATACAGGGCATCAACAACACCGGTAACGCACTGACTCAGACGAACGTCCTGCAGTACGCCACCGTGGGTGAGGTTGAGGTCGATGACAGCGGCAACTTCGAGATAGACCCCTCGCAGACAACAACGTGCAAGAGTGACGTGAACCAGGCCGCCTCGGCTAGCGGGAGTTAAGGAGAGTTAAGGAGAGCTTAACTAACGACGCTAGTCGTGAGGAGGCGGGCCCTTTCTGGGGGTCCGCCTCCCATAAGATCTCAAGGAGGTAATGTTGAAGAAGCTGATGTTATTGGTGGCGGTGCTGGCGATGGCGCTAGCGTTCGCCGCTCCTGCCTTGGCCGCAGACGATCCTCAAGTAGTCGCCGACGCCAAAGCGAAGACGGCCATGGCCGGTGGTCCCTCTGGGGCTAACGCTGAGGCCGACTGTAAAGACGGGATAATCGAGTCCAAGGCCGGTGGCGTTGTGGCCAAGGCTCCGTGTAAGCCGCCTCCGCCCCCGCCGCCCGCTCCTGCTCCTAAGGCCGCCGCTCCGGCGCCTGCTCCGGCGCCTGCTCCTGCGCCTGCCCCCGCGCCAGCTAAGGCTGAGTTGCCGAAGACCGGTGGTGGCAGCGCCGCTTCGTTGTTCGCGTTGGGTGCTGGTGCCTTGCTGGTTGGCGGCGGCCTCATGGTCAGGAGGATCTTCAAGTAGTACTAAGCAGCAGCTCTCTCTAGCTCTAGCGAGAGTCACGAAGATAGGCGGGTCCCTTCACAGGGCTCGCCTATATTCGTTTCGGCTTCACCTATCGGCCTATTGGCGCAGGCTTTTAGAAGAACAAATGGAGGGAAAACCAGGCAGTATGAGCCAGATGGTAAGAGAAGCTGTTGACGCTCACCTCAAGAAACGAGGTGCTAAATAACCAACGAACCCAGCGGGCGACCAGTATTTGCGAGTCCCCTTCTCTAAAGTACGCCCACTGGGATGGGCGTAAGATTTTGGCAGAACCACTGTATCTCTACATCGCCGAGCACAAACCCACTATATGTAGCGAATTATTGGGTTAAATTATCGTGTGGTGTTGCTGGTACTCTCATCTCTGTGGCAAAACAGCTTCTCAGTGCCCTTGAATTACGAGATATAGTGCCTAAACAGGTGCCTCACCGTTCGCGTAGGATTACCAGGTGATGCGTAGGCTGAGGAAAGGGCTCCTTGTTGGCTTGCTAGGGCTGGTGTTCCTCGTGGGGGTTGGTCTCGTAGTTTGGATCAGCACAAGCCATTCGGCCTCCCCCGAGGCTCAAGAGGCCCTAAAGAGGGCCAATTTCGACAATGGCAACTGGTACGCCTTTGGCCCAGATGACCACTCGGCCCCAAGTGTGGGCGTAGTTCTCTACCCGGGAGCACACGTGTCAGCAGACGCTTATGCGCTTGTGGCCCAGCAGCTAGCCAAAGAAAGCGGGGCGCTTGTAGTAGTTGCGCGTGTACCTCTGGACCTCGCCTTCCTCAATCAAGACGCAGCTGCCGATGTGATCGAGGCGTACCCCGATGTGAAGCGATGGATTGTAGGGGGTCACAGCCTCGGAGGTGCTATGGCGGCAAGCTTTACCGAGGCCAACCCGAGTATTGATGGGCTGCTGCTGTGGGCTAGTCGTCCATCTAGAGATATCGACCTTAGTAACAAAGAGATCGAGGTGACGAGCATCCATGGTAGTGAGGACAGGTTAATAGACAGCGCAAGTATTGCAGAAGCTCAAACACGCCTTCCAGCCTCGGCTGTGTACGTCGAGATAGAGGGAGCGAACCACTACTACTTTGGGGACTACGGAGAGCAGAGTGATGACGGTGAGCCAACAATCTCTCGCGAGCAAGCACGGGCGGAGATTGTCAAGGCGAGCAGCGATCTGATCGAGCGGGTGCGCGCAAGAGGGTAGCGTAGGTAGTCGAGGGGGGAAAGCTCTGGTGACCTCGGTAGTGTTGAGCCCCCTCGTCTATCCCATTGACCATCACCTTTTTGAGCCAACCCCTCCAGCTCTTTGATATCTGTTTCATTGCCCTCAACAAGGCTGGGGTGAGAATAGGCTCGAAGAGAGAAGCAAGGGGGAGGAGATGAGCATATTGCATAGCGGGGCAGGCTTGGAATAGATCACGTCTCTAGTAGTTCGTATAAATTTACATTAATTCCGTGATGTATATCGAGCGGGCGTAGCTCCGCTGTAAGCACGGCATCAACCGGGCCGGGGTATCCTCTTAACGGAGCTCCGGCCTTTCTTAACAAGATCTTCATTAATTTTTACTATTTTCAGGCCGAATTCTCATGTATCATCTCTAGACTCTAGTTCTGGTGAGCAAACAAAGAGAAGGGAGGCTGGGTTTTGGAGCTACTACGCCAAAAAACGGGTGTTGTGAAGTGTTGGTTTAACGGCGAACGTGGTTACGGCTTCATCCGTCCGGACGATGGAGGCGAAGCTATATTCGTGCACCATACCTCTATAGGTCCCGACTCCAGAGCACAGTCTCTAAGCAAGGGTGCTCTAGTTAGCTATGATGTAGCCTCAAGAAAGTTGGGCGGTCTGTGGGCCAAGGACGTCTGCAGGGCTGACACTAGCCTAGATTAGCCTTAGCCAGCGACACTCTAATTATTAGGCCGGGGTCCTGTCGTGGGGCTCCGGCCCTTCTCCAGCGTGGGTGTAACGGTCTCCGCTTTCTTTAAGTCTAGATATAATGATGGCTACAAAAACAACCGCGAGACAAGGAGATGAATCTATGGCGAGTCTGCTGTGGACCGTGGTGGTAGTGTTGGTCGTTCTGTGGTTATTGGGATTCGTCGCTCATGTCGGTGGGGGCTTGATCCATATCCTACTGGTCATAGCGCTTATCGTACTGATCTACAACCTGATCGCCGGTCGTCGAGCGTTATAATCTGCTGAGGCGTTGCTACTCTTATTCAGTCGAAGGGCCGCGTAGGCTGGCAAGCCCTCCGACCTCTCCTCCCCAGAGGGCCTTTTAGTCTGCCGGCGTTCGTAATCGACCGGGCCGGGGCCTACTATCATGGGCTCCGGTCCTATCTTTGCTGTTTGTGTTCCATTGGTGGTGGGTAACTACTTGCTAGCTATGGTTATTACCCCGGCGGCAAACTATCACCCCCCTCCTAGAGCCGCCGGGCTTTTTCTTGGTATTGGGCGCTTCTTGTGCAAGTAATCGGACTCTTCCGTCAGAACAGAAGGATGAGTAAGGACTATGAAAGGCTAACCGAGACTAGCGAGGCGTTCATCTACGTAGGGATGACGCGTCTGATGGCGAGGCGATTGGCCCGCTCTTGAGGCGTTTCAGACAGTTTCTGAGGAACAAAGGGCAAAAGGGAGATATGAGGAGAGCGCAGAGAGTGGAGAGTTCTGGCGCTATACGCTGATCGAGAGCGACACCCGACTGCGAGCTGGGCGTGGGCTTGCAAAGAGCGAGACGGAGGCTGCCATTGAAGCCTTTGAGCAGCTGAAGAAGAGTCGAGGACATGAGCATTCTCCACCACCATTGGT
>JAWWQA010000513.1:0-2698 GCA_033854695.1 Rubrobacteraceae bacterium | reverse complement strand
TCACACGCTACCACAAAGGCATTGCCGGCCCCTTCGATATCCTCATAGACCTCCCCGAAAGCAGTAACTTCGAGGTCGGCCTGAGGCTCATCCGTCGCTCCCCACTCCCCGGCGAACGTAACCCCGTGACCTGGCAGAGCGTCTCCGGCCTCACGGAAGAAGACATGACCCGGTACCACGCTCCCCTCCACCGCATCCGCATCGTCACCTCGAACGACGACCTCGCAACCTCTGTCCGCCGCCACATCGATGAGCTCTTCACAATTGCCGAAGAAGTCGGGTAGCAAGAACGGGCTATGGAAACCAAAAGAGCGAAGAAAAAGGGCCGGTTTTCATTGAAGGGCGAGACCCTTTTCCGGCCCTTAGCGGCCCCATGGTAGGACCGCTAGGATGATGAGATCATTATAAAAATCCTCAGCCCGCGGCGCAAGCCCAGACAACAAAACTTAATCTTTTTGCACGGCCACCGTCGATGTTATAATCACCGCCCACGGGCCGCTAGCTCAATTGGCAGAGCAAGAGACTCTTAATCTCTAGGTTCCAGGTTCGAGTCCTGGGCGGCTCACTTCTAAATTCCCTGCAAATAGCGGGAAAATGAAAGAGCCTCGGCGTTGGAGCACCGTATCCGCCAGACTCTCGCCGAGCATGACGAGAGCGTGCCTGACCAAAAGGGCAAGCCTACCCGTCGACCTACCGCCAAGTAGATCTTCGAGCTTTTCACGGACGTACATTTGCTCACGATCATGGCGGAGAAGACTATCCGCAGGCTCGTTCTCAACCTCAGAGAGGAACTCAAGACGCTTCTTAAGCTAATGGGGCCAGCCTACATGGAGCTATATTCGTGAAACGCTTCAGGAGGGGAGCGGAAAGTAGGCTCTTTGTTACTTCTTTGGCGTTACCTCATTAAGGCAAGCTTACTAACCTAGGTGCCTGGCAGAGCTCGCCCTTCCGGAGACAAAACCAGCAAGGATGCCTGCAACAGTCGTAACCACCGTCAGCAGAAGCTGGATATCCTTCGGTCCGAAGAACACAGCCACAATTAGGGCGATGGAAGATCCTACGAAGACAATAGCAAAAGCCGCGACGATCATCTGCCATATCCGGTTAGTTGCCTGCTGATCCGGTGAACCTAAACACTCAGCGACCTCTTCTCGATCTTTGCGGTCAAGGCTTTGTGCTGCTTCAGTAAGCATAGCCTTTTTGGCTTCGGTAGGAAGTGCTTGCACCGCTTCGGCAGCGACGTCCTTCTTATTTCTGTCAGCAGCCGAGTTCACCGCTTCGGCGGCGGCAGCCTTTCTAGCGTCGAGATTAGTTCTTTTTACTGCTTCAGTAATGAATTCCCTCTCACTTCCGTCAGTAGTCAGGTTCATCTGTTCGGCAGCAGCGACCTTTCTAGGGTCGAGAGGAGCGTTTTGTGCTGCTTCGATGATGCTGTCCTTCTTAGTTTTGTCAGTAGCATTCTGTATGGTGCGCGGAGGCGGATCACGATGCATAGTTACTCTCCTTTATCCGGCGCCTTTGCTGGTGGCTTCTGATGAATGAAGCGCAGCTTGTGATCGTCAGAATCTTCCCACAACCATCCCTTGGTCCAATCAGTATCTGCGGCGCCTATTCGTACGATCCCGTCGGCCCCGATACCAAACCAGTTGGGCTCCTCTGCTGGAGGCGGTTGACCGGGAGCAGTCAAGGAAGGCGACTGCGAAGACGAAGCCTCCGAAGGGGCAAGAATCGTACCCTGCTGCGCAGACGCTACCGTAGCAGGAGCGGTTAACGGTGAAGTAGCTGGCGAAGGAATTGGCGTGTCCTGCTGTGTAAGCTCTATGGCCCACTCGTAGTGTTGGGCATAGTTGCTGCCGTCGGAGAAGGCGCTTTGCTGCACGCCCTGTATCGCCTGAGCTGAGCCCCACTGATCAGTTGGAGCTGCGCTGCCGCCCAGATACCTGATCATCGCTTGAGAGAAAGACCAGACAGCCGTTGGAAAGTCCCAGGGCAGGGACCACCAGTCAGTTTGCTGCTGTACTGGACCTACGGAATTGTGGTCCACTGCGTAGCTGTAGCCATTGAGAACCCTTATATCAGTAGCGGGTCGATCGTCTGTCCAGATGGTCGTAAGTTCCGCCATTGAGCACATCACGAAGTAATGCCGTGGCAAACTGAAGAACTCCATACAGTCTGCACACCACTTAGCCAGATCCCTCCCCGAGGCGGTGTAGCCAGGAAAACCATCCAATACAGGTATCCCATCTACGTAGCCAGCCCATATAAAGTTTGACCAACTATGTGTTTGGGCCATGGTCCAGTCCTCGTTAACGCCGTTCCAGCCCCAATAGCCATCATCCGAGACGCCCATAGAGTGATCCGCTTGGAGAACCCACTGGTTGTGATTGGCATCCTCCGCGGTAGAGGTGAGTGCAACATGACCCTGATTAATATCATCGGAGAATGGGCACACCAGGAACGTTCCAGGTGGGTAATTCTTGTTTAGGTTAAAGTACTCTCAGTTTATTATGGCATTACCCCAGTCGCTGGTACCACCAGGCGGAGACATACCAAACTTCTTACCCAGCACCCAGTTATATAAGCTGGTGCAGTTCAAACCCGACGGATCATCCGGAGCAGAATTGGGATCCATGTATTGGACCTCATTGAAATCTAGATCAGGGTGCCAGAAGCGGTAGGGCTTACCTATGAGGGCACG
>JAWWQA010000512.1:0-5687 GCA_033854695.1 Rubrobacteraceae bacterium | reverse complement strand
GGTCTTTAGCTTTGGGAAAGCATTAGAAGCGGCCAGCAGTGGGTATACAAAGGCGGTACGCTAATGGAAGGGGGGTATCGCACTATGAAACGCACTGTGAGGGTCCTTGCGGTGGCGGCCATTATGACGGCGATGGCAATCGTGAGCAGTCCCTTGCCAGCTATGGCTCAGCCTGCTTGCGATCATAACTACTGCGACTGGTACCAGAGTTGTGTCTGGCAGTACTGGGGTTGGGATCCTGGCACAGGATGGGTTCTCCTTACTACTGACGGCAGCTGCTAGCCTTGAGCCAAGCCCACAGTTTGCGCGGCCGGGGTCCTACTTAAGGGGCTCCGGCCCTTTTTTGGGGCTATTAGTATTGTTGTTGGGGTGTATAGTTAAGGTTATTACACCGAGCTGGGCTCCCCCCTCCTAAGAGCAGCCCAGCCCGGCTCTCTCATTCGTTCCCCGTTGCGGGACGAACCAACCGCCACTTACCGAAGATCTTCTATGGCTTCCGCGACTTCTCCGAGGTCCGAGAATTCCTTTGTCGGAAGGTCCTCGAGCTGCTCGATGAGCTCTTCGGGGGCGCCATTGCTCATAGCGATCGATACTAGGTCTTCTGTATTGGCCACAAAATGGACGCCTTCGAGGTAGCGCCGTAATTCTTGCTCGGTTTCGGATGCCATGTTGGTTCTCCTTGCACTAGAGTAGGCGTTTGTGTTGCCACGGCAGATGAGGCCAACCAATACCCTGAGGCCAACCAATACCCTGCATGTCGGGGGCCTTCGGGACCGTGGCATACATTTAACCCTCTTTTACCCGACCCTTTGATTATACGTCGTGTAGTCTTCGATTACCGAGGTAGGTCGGTGAGACCTTAGCGGCAATTCACGAATAGCAGCGGGCCGGTTGGAAGCAAGTAGCTAGGCTTCTCACATGGCACCAGGCCGGCCCGGCTGAGGAGGCTCTAGCAGGACTAGCAGTACGCAACCAGGAGTTGCAGGGGGCGATTCCCCCGGTCCAATCCCCCAGGGCCTCCAGGCGTTGGGGCTACTAGCTTCCGCATAATACTTCGCGGACGGCTTACCCGATCTGTGCGAGCTTCCCCATTAGGACCGGTGCTAAGCGGGTTTCGCAGACCAACTTTCTGCTTCTGGTCCCTTATGTGCTAGCGGCGTCCGCGGCGGCGACGCCCTCTCCTATTTTTAACTTAGGGTTTTTGCTCACTAACAAAGAAGCTTGTGCCAGGAGTTAGGAGAACAGCCTACGCCACCAGGGTCTAGGCCAGCGAAGCTCGGAGCGCTTCTCCTGCTCCGAGGGTAGTCCCCCCCGGTCCTCGGAAGCCGTCACAGGCGCTTCTCGTGGCTCTGAGGGTGCTTCCAGTTCGGGTATGCGCTGAGTCAGCGCAGCAATGATGCGCCTATTCTCTCGGTTCGCTGCGTGTGCCTCGGCGAGCTGCTCGCGTAGCATCTGGTTTTGCTCGCGTAGCATCTCGTGTACAGGGTCAACACCGGGCCGCTCGTCGGATGGCTCGCCGGATATCTCAGTGTCTAATGCTCGCTCGGTTGCCAACACGATCCCACACCCAGCCAACTCCTCTTTCAACTCTGCACTGTGCTAGGCGAGATCCCCGAACAGCTTGCGGGCGCATTTGGTGATCAAGCAAAGCCCTCGTAGCTGAGTTGCGCTAAACTCTACAATGATGATGGAATGCTCGCCCCGGATCTGGCTGAAGCACCTCCCGGGCGTCGAATCGTGCTGTCGCTTTCCCGCTTCCGTCATGGTTGCTATTAATACTTCTGGGCGGTCGAAATCCTCCAAAAGGAGGATGTGGCACCAGAGGCAATCATGGGAAGATGGGTCAGGTTCTGATAGCTCGCTAGAAAAGGAGGAAAATTGTGAAGAAACTGGTTTTGCTGGTGACAATCCTGGCAATGGTTCTGGGGGTTAATGGCTCAGCCATAGCCCAGACGGTGGAGAACCCCGCTCCGTCCGACGCTACTTCCGGGAGCCCCGCGGCTGACAACAATCAGTCTACTCTCCCCTGCGGTGTGAGCCTGTTTCGCCAAGAGCAACAGGAACTGGTGCAGTTCGGATACCCGACGCCCGTCTCCGAGAGAGCTCGGGCGTGCGAGAAGCTTGACTATACTAACCCCTACCCAGCTCCCGCAATGCTAGACGCTGACGGCTACGTGTACCCCTACGACCCAATCGAAGGTCAGTACATGTACTTCGATCCTAATAATGGTTTCTACTACGTCCTGGACCCGGTTACTGGCAAGGTCTCCACCTACGACCCGGTTAAGGGTACCTACCTGTAGACCTAAACAGGGACCTTCGAGGAGGCAACGTCGAGCTCTAGAGGCGCAGCCCCGCGTGGCGCAGTTACTCATGTGGGTGAGTGGGATGGCCGTCCGCACGGTACCCAACCCAGCAGATCTTTCAGGCGGTCTCGGAGACGGCACCGGCGGATCAGGAAGTCGCGAGGCGCCCAGAGAATAGGCCCGTGATGCTCACGACGGCTAAGGAGTCGACGCGCCAGCCGCAAGGCTCGCAACTCGACGGACACTCTGCGCCTCCCGTGGGGCTTCGCTCCTGAGGACATGGCTGCACCGTCCAAGTTGAAAACTGCCCACTTCCCGGTGTTGGGGTCATACCCCAACACCGGTGGGATGGTTGTTTTGGCTCCCGCAGCCGCCGCACGGGATCAGATTCTGCGTGACAGAGAGGATGGTACCTCCCGAGATTCCTCTCACACCCTCAAGTGCGAGCCGAGCTCGATTGTAACGATGGATGTTGGTGAGCTCGTCATCAAGGGACACCGAGAAGGGGAAGTACTCCGTGTATTCAACCTCCCAAGCGAGAGGCCTCATGTCGAGGCCTCTCGCCGCAATCTCTTCTGCGCTAAGCTTACTGGGCTCAAAATATACGCCGCGATTGCCCAACGCGACGAGGTGTAGCCAGTTTATCAGGCGGCGGAATGGTGCTGCGTTGGGAAACTGGCACCCAACAACCATCGCGACGGCCCCTCCAACGGGAGCGGCGCTATCGATCTGGCCGAACTTTGCCACGTCGAACTCGCTACCGATCACGATACCATTCCTAAAGCGACCACCTGCGTTCCGGCCTGCGATTTGTACCTGCTCGAAAGTATTCACTGTGCAGGCTGGACCATGACGGTCAGCTTTCCGGATCTGGATACCAGCGTCGACGCATTTTTCCTACACGCCTCTGAACGAGAGTCGTTCTACCACGCAATTTCGCGTGAATAACTCGAGCATCGCTGCCCTCAGCTCATACCTGTTGCCTGGTAACGGCGGTGGAGGAAGCGGATTTCCCCTTCGATCTACGCGTTCCCAACTCGAAGGTCCATCCCACAAGAGTATGGTGTTGTCACCGTTTGCGATCTCGGCATTAGAGCCGACCAGCCGGACTGAGCGGCGGTTATCGGGAGACCCGTCATGGATCCTAATCGGTTGCGAAATTCGGTAAGTCCCCGGCGGCAAGCAGACAGTGCCTCCGCTGCCGGGTAGCGGCCTGGCAGTGTTGGCACTAACCCAGGGCAACGATAGTAAAATCGGCCACTGTAAACTGAGCACGAAGTACGACGACCGCTATCCCACAAGCGAGCCGACACTGCCGAGGGTGGGTGCCTGTACAAAAGCGGCTTGCTGATAGTAGATGTGAGATGGTCTGGACGCGCTGCCGCGATACGTAACCAATTGAGCCGAGCAGAAACGATGAGCAGCTTCATCTTCGGCCGTAAGGAGAGGAAAGTGCATTTGGGAGTCTTGGTGGAGGTTGCCTTCGGCCAATGACTCAGACTTTCTTGAGCTTGGGTAGCAACCTCGGGGATCGTATGAGGCACCTGCGAGCGGCGGTCGAGGCGCTTGGTCGGAGGACATTTCTGGAGGTGGGCAGGGTCTCCACCGTGTATGAGACGGACCCGGTCGAGGTGGAAGGGGAGCAGCCGGAGTACCTGAACTGCGTCGTGGAGGCCAGGTGCGAAGCATCAGCGGTCGAGCTCTTGCGTTTCTGCCAGGGTGTAGAGGCGGCGCTCGGACGAACCGGGAAGGGGGAGAAGCTTCCCAGGACCGTGGACATAGATATCTTGCTCTTTGGGGAGGAAGTAATAGAGAAGGGGCCTTATCTCGTCGTGCCGCATCCAGGCATCTTGCGGGCGTTCAACATTAAGGGGCTCATGGATCTCGCACCTGATGTGTATATTCCGGGGCGTGGCGTGGTCAGGATGCTTCTAGCCGGAGCAGACTTGAGCGGCGTGAAGGAGCTTGGGGAGGATCTGTAGCTCACTGCACGCCCATGTATGAGTGAAAAACTCCATTAGGGTCATATTTCTTACGCAGTGCTTGCAGGCGCTCCCAATTCAGCTTTGCGAAGGAGTTGACCATCTGGGAGGGATTGGCCATGATGTCCGACTCACCCACGTAGCATCCCACGGCCAGTGGCTCTAACGCCGTCATGAGGGTGCGAAGCCACTTAATGTTAGTCTCATCCTGTTCCGTTTCGTCCCAAATGGAGTAGCACGCTACGTAGAGTGGTGCGACCATCGAAAAAGCGGCATCTGGCAGGGGCGGTGCATCGGTGGACGAGGGCAGAATCGAAGAGAAGACCAAAGAGTCGGCAGAAGGCACTGTGGTGAAATGGTCTTGGATGATGGATAGCACTTCTAAAGGCGGGGAGGCAGACCACACGGTATCAACTGCATATCGTTTCCCCCTCGGCCAGAACCTATCACTATTGTCAAACAGCACCTGAAAGGGCGTGCTGGCATGCAGGTCCTTCATTACGCAGTCTGCCAGCGGGCAAGTCGCGAAGGCAGAGAGTGCCTTGGCAGCCTCTTCATCCGAGTCAGCGAACGCGGTCGCGGACAGAACGCACACCTTCTCGCATCGCTTCGCAATAGACGGCGGGGCGCTCGCTAAAAACAACGTGAATTCCACGTTCCTGGGTAGTGTGTTCACCGTTTCCGTTGCCCACTTCACCACCTCCGGGAGTTTCTCGAGAGGATACATCAGCGTGCTGGTGGTGATAGCTTTCGGAAGGGGATACAACCTCAGGCGATATTTCGTCGCAACGCCGAAGAACTCGGGCCCTGCGCCGCGTGCCGCCCAGAGCAACTCTGTGTTCTCCGTTTCACTCGCCGTGACGAGGTTGCCGTCGGCCGTCACGACGTCCAGGGAAAGGAGGCTGAAGCATGAGTATCCCCATTCACCGGCATTCCAGCCAAAGCCTCCGTTGAGGATAAAGCCGCTGAGGGGCACACAGGGACAGTGTCCAACCGGAAATGCCAGACCATGCCTCGCCAGCTGTTTAGCGAAGTAGCGATTAGTCACTACAGGTTCGACGGTCGCCACCCGGGCTTCGGGATCGATCTCCACCTTGTTTAGAAGGGACAGGTCCAGCAAGATGCCGCCCTCTTGCAGTGCAGCAGCACACCAATTGTGCCCGCCCCCACGAACGGCAATCTTCATGTCCTGCGTGCGGGCGAAGTTGACAGCTTCGGTCACGTCGTCTTCAGAAGCGACCTGCACGATCAGATCTGGATAGCGTTCCGGCTTTATCTCATTCCACCCCGGAGCGCGTCTCGCCCACTCATAGTCGGGATCTCCGCGATGAAGCACCGTCCCCGAAATGCGCTCTTCTAATGATTGCGTGGTCATCTCTCATCCCTTGACGACATCGAA
>JAWWQA010000511.1:0-3268 GCA_033854695.1 Rubrobacteraceae bacterium | reverse complement strand
GGTGACCTGCTCCCCAAAAACTGATCCAGCTACTATGAGAGTCCAACAGCCCGGATTGGGCAGAAGGAGGACTCTCAATGAAAAAAAGACACAGCCCGGAGCAGATCGTCCGCAAGCTACGCGAGGCAGACGAAAAGCTTGCCGCCGGAGCTTCGGTCCCCGAGGTCGCCAGGCAGCTTGGGATCAGCGAGGCTACCTACCACCGTTGGAGAAACCGTTACGGTGGGATGAACCCGAGCGAGACCAAGCGCCTCAAGGAGCTCGAAAAGGAGAATACCCGCCTCAAGAAGATCGTGGCCGAGCAGGCGGTAGACATAAGCATCCTAAAGGAGGTGAGCCGGGGAAACTTCTAAGCCCGGCAAGGAGGCAAGCCGCTGTTGCGCGTGTGCAGCAAGAGCTGGGAGTCTCCGAGCGTCGGGCATGCAAGGTGATCGGCCAGCCCAGGTCCAGCCAGCGCTATGTGGGCTGCAAAGCTAGCCGGGATGGAGTGTTAGTCGGCAGGATGATTACGCTCTCCAGGGAAAACCCCCGCTACGGCTACCGCCGAATATGGGCGCTGCTCAGAGGTGAGGGCTGGCAGATCAATAAGAAGCGAGTGCATAGGCTCTGGAAGGAGCAAGGGCTGAGAGTTACTGCAAAACAGCGCAAAAGAAGAAGGCGTCTGCTGGGTCACAGCGAGAACAGTTGCACCCGCAAGCGAGCCGAGTATAAGGACCACGTATGGAGCTACGACTTCGTGATGGACCGGACTGAGGACGGGCGCACCCTGAAGATGATGCCGATAGTTGACGAGTACACCAGAGAGTGCCTGTGCATAAAGGTCCAGAGATCCATAACCGCTAAGGAGGAGGTAGTGGAGACCCTGGCGGCCCTGTTTGCCCACAGAGGAGAACCCGCCTTCATTCGCTCGGATAACGGTCCCGAGTTCATCGCCAAGGCCGTCAAGCGTTGGCTGGAGGTCTCAGGAGTTAAGACCCTCCTGTACATTGAGCCGGGTTCTCCGTGGGAGAACGCCTACTCAGAGACCTTCAACAGCCGCTCTTTGGAGACGAATTGCTAAAGAGGGAGGTATTCACCAGCCTGCTGGAAGCGAAGGTCCTGGTAGAGGGATACAGAAACCACTACAACTGCGAGCGGCCACACAGCGCTCTAGGCTACCGGACACCAGCGGAGTTTGCGGTTTTGTGTGAGGCGGACGGGGCAGACCAAGAGCTTAGGAAGGAGCTAGAATCGGTAATCGCACTCTCATAGCGGGTGGTACAGAAAACGGGGTCAGGCCAGGGAGGCAACTTACCCCCCTAGCGGCTCCGTCTTTCGAACAAACCTCTTAAGAGATTCTTAGAGGTTCTCTCCAGAATGACGTGAGTAATGAAAATGGACACTCACAAAGGAAATTGATGGTGGCAAGAGAGACAAGACAAGCGAGGCGAGGACAAATCCTAGCGGTGTGCTTAGGGTTAGGGCTTGCACTCGGCTTTATGGCTATCTATTTTCTGGGATGGCTGATAGGGATAGCAGTTGTGTGTTTGGGATGGGGCAGCCTCCTCATCTTCATAGCCGCTACTTTGGACAGGAGGTGAGACGATGGAGACTAGGATACTATCCTAGTCCTTATTCAGTAGCTTGCCGAGAGAATGCGCCTTCTCGGAAACTCACAGCAACAAGGATAGGCAACTCGTCTCCTAGCGTCTCTACTAGGCGCAAGCTCTAAGCAATTCCTAGTGAGTGAAAAGAAAAGGTCCCACTTGGGCGTTAGGGAACGATGCACCATGAAGAGGGCCCAACGCATTCTCCAAATGATCCGCCTTCGCCCCAGGAAATTCTCTCTTGCGGACCTGGTGGCGCCGGCGAATGCTCTGTATCTCCCAGGTAGGAGGCGATGAGGTCAGCATAGGCTTGTGCTCCCTCAAGGGTGAGGTGGATGCCATCCTCCCCAAAGAATTCGGGATGGTTGGCGCTTGCAGCTTGCCAGTCGACGAGCATGGTGTTGGGGTATCGCTGCACCCCTCTAGCCAGCACAGCGTTATTCGGTATCGCAACGGGTCCTGGCACATCGGACGGGACCGTCAGGTTCACTATCAAGACCTTGGACATGCCCACAAGTGGCTGCATCATCTCATCAAACTGCTCGTCGGTGAAAGGACCATTGTTGCCTATGTGGACCACCACAGCATCTCCGAGATGGTTGGCGGCACGCATCTGCCGGAGGGTATCGATAGCAGCTGGAGGCTGACGACTGCCCTGTGCATTGAGCAGACCGAGACTAGGTATCTTCTCCTGCAGCGCGTCGAGGGCCCCTAGCATCACTGAGTCACCAACGGCGCTTACCCAGCCAGCGGGCGCCACGGTAGGAGGAGGAGCCGTCTTCTCAAGTGTCGTCGCAGAGGTCTCGGAGGTGTTTTCGGGTTGAGTGGTTTGAGTTGTGGCACCAACGGTAGTCTCCTCAGGAGGTTGCGTGCTCTCTTCTCCCCCAAGTAGCGTTGGTAGTAAGGCGTAGACCGCTGCCAGTAGCGTTATGGTCCCGATTATTAAGAGGATCAGCAAATCTAAATCAAAGAAGCGGCTCTCCTGGTGAGGGCTTTCGGAGGAGGGCGAGGTGGTCATAGTGGACATCGCCTCGGGATCTTGTTCCTGAGGGACTTCCCCCTTTAGACGGGCATGCACCGAAGGGGCCTCTACTATCCATCCGCCGGGTTGTTGGCTAGAGGTGGCTTTAAGGTCGCCCTCATTTATTAGTTTTAGGACCCTCTCGGGGGTAACGCGTAAAATCCTAGCGGCTTGCGGGACATTATAGAAGTCACTCCCCTCTGCGTTCACAGCGCCAGTATAAACAGGAACGCAGACCCACCGCTGTTTCCAAGGATTGACAGAAGGGGCAACCTGCTCCCTAGCGCACTCTGGGTGCAAGCTCTCTAGGGGGTCGAGTTGTGCAGTATTCACTGGGTTGGAGCTAAGGGGAGTTCTCTAAAACTCATCCCTCGTTAAGGTTAATTGCTCCGATGATCGTAGCCTAGTAAGGAGTTATATGAAATCCTAGTGAGCTGTGCTCTCAAGTTCCAGAGCTGTCCCATATCTACCAACAAGAGAGGCCTCTGACCTCTTGGTACGCTGGTGTGGTCGGAAAATGTAGTGATTCGCGGAGTGCACAGTAAATGCAGACGACGCTGCCCCTCGGTATAGTCGAAAGCGTAGCAATAGAATGCGACACGCCCGAGCCGTATAGCGTGAGTGAGTCAGCGGGCGACGCTTCTCAACGAGGTGTGGTCAA
>JAWWQA010000510.1:0-4374 GCA_033854695.1 Rubrobacteraceae bacterium | reverse complement strand
ACTTTTTCAACAGGCTGGGACGTTTTTGATACACACCTTATTTTGATACTACACAGTTGTAGAGGCAGGCCGCCGACAGGTTGGAGAGTCCTACAGCTTTGCAGCTTAGGCTCTTCCAGACACTGGCCGAGATCTCCAGCGAGCAAAGCTCCACGGTCATCCTCCCGGTTCCGATCGACCTCTTTCGGCCCTATCTGACGGAACCAAACGGCTCCGGCGACGGACAGGCTCGTCAGGCGCGGGCGGCGCGGCTCAGGGAGGAAGAGGAGGCCGAGCGCCTCTACGAGGAGGCCGTGGGACAAGCCAGCAGCGAGCAACAGGCCCTGCAGGAACTGAGACCCGATGGGAGCAACGGTCCTGTCGCCCCGATGCCGGCCGAAGACGCCACGACACTAGGCGAGGAGTCGCCGCCGGGCGAGGAGCCACCGAGGCCGGGTTCCTCCTAACACGTATCTAAATTCTGGCTTCAGATAGTAGAGAAGTAGCGGTCCTTCCGCATCGCCCTACCATCACGCAGCGCGGTACCGTGGTCGCTTCTCCCCTATACGCGTAAGAATTGGTCTTAACGCCGCGAGAACCGGTGGGTAGGGATAAGGGCTACGAATAGGTGCCGTGTTGGTTCAATGTCCTTAGCCTCGTGTACATGCTGTCTCTCTTCCTGAGGCGTTGCTTAGCCTATCGAGATTGCACGCGAGTCAGCACCAAGTTGGAAGGTGTCTATGCTTAGGACTACCCCAACACCAGTAGAAGCGAGGCCGTCGGACAACATTGCTGGTTAGTTGGGTGACAAAGAGTCCGGCGGCCGCAGAGTTCTCATACTGGGAGTGGGTGAGCGAGGAGATCCTCGGAAGGATCTGGGGCTACCTGAAGCCGAGTAAATACATACGGGTCGTTGTGTTCGCTTGTTCTGATGTCTGCTGGGAAGACGCCACCGCGGTGCGACTCGAAGTTGCGCCGATGCGACGCAGCGCTTGGTGCCCACATGCAGGCGGCCACGGGCTCCGTCTCTATCAGTACAGCCCGAAAGCGTCATCTGTGCATAGAGATTTGTTCGATGTACACAACATCCGCTTGACGATAATAGAAGAAGGCAAGGTTAGACTGGTGCTACGTCGCCCTGCTCACCCTCCGGCATGGGTATAAGATATCCAGGTCAAAGCGAAATCTGGGCCAGGGTCCGGCCCAACCGAACAGGAGGTGCAGGGCTAGATGTTCTCAGGGTTGATACCGGCGATGGTCACGCCCTTCGACGATCAAGGTGAGGTGGATCTACGGGCCGCCGAAGCAGTGGTAGAGCGCCTAATTGACGCTGGGGTGGACGGTATTTCGCCTTTAGGTAGCACCGGCGAGTCCTCGCACCTCATCGGCGACGAACGCAAGCGCTTCGCTGAAGAGGTGACAAGGATCGTCGCCGGGCGCGTGCCCCTGTTGATAGGGGTCGGCGCTGCCGGTACGAGGGAGACCATAGATCTCGCCCGCCACGCAGAGGGTGTGGGTGCCGACGGAGTGCTTGTCGTCTCGCCGTTCTACTGGAAGGTCGGCGAGGAAGCGTTGTTCAAGCACTTCGCCGCAGTTGCGGAGTCGGTCGACATCTCCATCCTAATCTACAACCTCCCCGTACTGACCGGCATCAATCTCTCGCCCTCGCTCATCGCGAGGCTAGCTCGGGAGTGTCCTAATGTAACGGGCCTCAAGGACACGGTAACCGAGTACTCTCACATCTGGAACGTGCTGCGCGAGGTCAAGCCATTGAAGTCCGACTTTTCGGTTTTGGCAGGCTTTGAGGACCTGATCCTACCTTGCATGGTCGCCGGTGGCGACGGCTCCATATGTGGCCTCGCCAACGTTGCCCCAGATCTCTTCGTCGGCATGGTACGGGCCGCCCACAACAGGGACCTCGGCAAGGCAGCGGAGCTGCACCGGCGCGTACTCTCGCTTATGGCCCTCAGCTCTTTGAGCGACACCCCCTTGAGGGCTATCAAGCTCGCCATGAACATGCTCGGCGTCCCCATCTCTCCGACCGTACGCGGTCCTGCCTTGCCTGCCTCGGAGGAGGCACGCGGGAAGGTCGAAGCCGTGCTCCGCGAGGCAGATCTAATGTAGTCACAAGAAAGCGGGTAGAGTCCGCTAGACACCCCTGACATCAGGGCAGTTGCTAGGGCGGCTGGCCTAACGTCGTCCAATCGATGCGTGCCTCTTGCCCGTTGCCGCTAAATAGGGCACGGAACCACAGCCCCTTGAGTAGCCACTTGAGAACGCAATGACGGACGAATAGGATCATACTTTAGGGCGTGTCGTATCCTCCTTTCGGTGGATGTCTTAGCCCGTCCACCGTGCGAGACTCTCGCATCCTCATGCTTCGCAGTCGGTAAACCGACCAATCTGGGAAGCTACGAAGGAGCCTGAAAGGAGGCGAAGAAGATGCTAGAAAGGCTACTCGACACCGAGGTTAGCGAGTACGGTACCGTGACCGAAGAGATAGAGCTGATCTGCACCATGACGGGTTTCAGGCGCAGGTTTTTAGTCCACCACATCGGAGAGCGATTCTTCCGTTCTATAGAGCTAGAACCAAGCTAGGGACGCCCTAGCGACCCTAGCGAGTTTTCGGGGCCGAGCCGCCTCTGTTCCTACACGTGCAAGGATTGGTTTTAAGGCTACGAGAATCATGAGGTAGGGATAGGGCCAGGAATAAGCACCGTGGTGGTTTGCAGTCGTTTAAGGTGAGTTTGAAGGACAACTACAAGTGCGTCGAGGATTGTCCTAAGGCGGCTTGTCGGAAATCAAGGCGCTTGGAGAAGTTCTGATATGGTGCCAAGCTCCCATTCCCCCAAGGGGGGGTTCATCACAGGTTGGGTGAACCTCACCCGCATCCTCGTAGATGGCAAGGCCGCAAACAGTATAGACCCCTGCCGCTGTTGCTCGGGCCTCAACTCGCCTTGCCATCCCATATAGGGATAATCCGGGTTCGGGTTTGGCAGCTCCCCCGCGATTAAGCTCGTCTCTGAGGAATAGAGTGTCTGGAGGGGGTTGCTGTTCTGATCTATAGCTTCCCACTGGGCTGTACTGATACGAAATAAACGTTGCGGCATCTGCCCTTCTGGGTTCGTGTTCTCTATGTTGAAGCGAACAGCGACAAGAACATCGTTAGCGTCAACACTATCACTCAGCGATCCGGGTACGTCTATGACCGAAGCCCCCTCGAGCGTCACAGTTAGTCCGTTCTTGAACTCTGCGGCCTCTCCCATCTTTAGACCGTCGTAGCGTTCTGGCAGAACCTGACCCTGGTTGCCTTGTGTGGACGTTTGTTGGGTGCTAGGAGTCGAAGCCGTAGAAGTGTATGACTCTAAGGTGTTCTCTCCCTCTCCAGCACTCTGTTGCGAACTGCTGCAGCCAACCCCTCCCACAAAGATGGCCATGAGTACGAACATTGTCATAATGGCCTTCGCCTGGTTCTTGAAGCAGATTCCTCTCTGCATACACCAACCTAGGATCTTTCTCAAAGATCCTTCGTCGCGTGCGACTTCGCTGCGGCTCCTATGGATGCTTTTGCCTATCAAAGCATTCTATCAAGGGCCTGGTCAAGGGAAACAGCCATGTACCCCAAAGTGCACACTTCTGATTCTTTCCGCCGCAACTCCCTTTCTAGGGACAGCGGAAAGAAAGGATGGTAATCCTAGGGCTGTAGGAGCCTTAGGAGGATGGCCGGTGAGAACCGATGAAACTCCTCGTCTAAGGCCAGAACAAGATTCCGCCGCAACCCCTTCCCTTACACGGCGGAAAGAGTCTAAGCGTAATAAGGGTTAACTATACACACCAGAAGTAGTGAGTTGTGAGAGGCAAGGCTTCCATGATTCGATTCGGGACTTAGAGGCTTCGCCAATAGGGACGCAACACGTTCGCGTGCAAGGCAGGCGCGAGATGCTGAATCATTTGCGCAGTTGCCTAAGCTTGTTGATCTAGATCTTTGTAGAACCACTGTATCTGTGCATCTCCTAGCACGAACCCACTATATGTAGCGAATTATCGGGTTAAACTATTCGGTTAATAGTTGAGACACATAGTCTTCTTGTTGTATTCTTGCTTTTCAGCTAATAGTTGTTAGCGTTAGTGAACAATCCGCCGGTGACGCGGAGAAAATACTGAGGGGGGAACATTGAAGAAGTTGATGTTGTTGGCTGCGCTTTTGGCGATGGTGGTGGTAGCCGCCATCCCTGCCCTGGCTCAACAAAATGGCCTCAATCACATCGGGCAGGACCAAAACAATTTCCCATTCAACGACAACAGCGGGGTTAGCCAGGATAACGAGCAGGATGCACAGAGCGGAGCCTCAAGCCAAGGGATCATCATCGAAGGCCCAGGCGACAACTCCAATCA
>JAWWQA010000509.1:0-3632 GCA_033854695.1 Rubrobacteraceae bacterium | reverse complement strand
TGTCATCCCTACAACTTCTCGGAGGAGAACCTGAATGGGCGCTTCGGGCGCATCTTCAACGACATTCTCTATGCCTTTCATCCGCTGATCAACCCGCCTGAGACCGTGCTTTCTAAGGATGAGTGGCAACACGACTGGCAGAATGACGAGTTCATGGAGACGATGTTCCTGGAGAGCGACACCGCCCTGGTCTGCGTTCACTCGACTCCCCTCTCCGACGCCTACCACGATGGGCTCGTCTCGATCGAGAAGGGTGCCGATCTAAAGCGTCGCTACCCGGATAGGACGATCTGGTACGCGACGGCCGACGTTCTGCAAGGTGAAAGTGCTCTACAGTCGCTTGAGCACCAGGTCACTGAGCTAGGCGCCGACGGCATCAAGCTATACCCGGCCCAGTACTATCGGGGACGGACCCGGTACTGGAGGATGGACGACTATACGGTGGCTTTTCCGGTGTTCGAGCTTGCGCAGGAGCTTGGTATAAAGAACATCGCCGTCCACAAGGCACAGCCGATTGGTCCCATCGCTACTGATGCTTTGCGCGTTGACGACATAGGGCATGCGGCCGGGGTGTTCCCGGACCTCAACTTCCAGATCGTGCACGCGGGCTTCATGTTCTTGGACGAGTGCAAGTTCCTTCTCCTGAACTACCCGAACGTCTACGCCACACTGGAGTCCACGATCCTCTTTTGCCAGTTCGACCCCGAGAAGTTTGCCAGGGTGCTCGGCGAGCTCCTGCTTTACGGCGGACCGGACAAGCTCATCTACTCGTCGGCCGCGACGGTTGTACATCCACAGTACCTCCTGGAAGACTTCGCCGAGTTTCAGATGCCGGAGGACTTTCAGGTGCCGCTGACCGACGAGGTCCGGGCTAAGATACTCGCCGAGAACTTCGCACGCCTACACGATATCGACATCGAGGCGCAGAAGAGCAAGATCTCGGACGATGAGTTCTCGAGAGAAAGGGGAGACAACGGTCTCCGCGAACCCTGGTCGACGGTGCGTGGGAAGGTCTCCGCATGAGCGGATCGACGGGCCAACTCTCTGTCGAGGCCGTGTACGAGGCGCTCGACACGGTAAAGGACCCGTGCATGGGTGCGGCAGGTCTCGACCTGTCGATTGTTGACCTGGGCCTGATCTACGGGGTCGAGGTCGACGACGGCGCGGTCAACATCGAGCTGACGTTCACCGAGATCGGCTGCGTCTTCACCCACGTTATCGGCTCGGGGGTCTATGACGCCGTAGGTGCGCTGCCTGGAGTCGAGCGTGTGGAGCTCACGCCCAGCTGGCTCCCAATCTGGACGGAGGAGCGCCTTAATAGTAAGGCCTCCGAAGCTCTTTCCGGGAATCGCAACGCCATGCTCCAGAAGCTTAAGCGCAGAAGCCTCTCGCTGACCACATCCGACGGAGAGTGCTCTAACACGAAAAAGGCGTAAGTCTTTTGCCGCTATCTACAGTCCCGAATTGAACAGGAAAGTTAGTTTCAGGAGTTCAGACGCTCTCTAAGAAGGTTGAGTCGCTGCAAGATGTGCTCACCCAAACACTTGAGTCCTATAGCGGATTCGCCACAGAACAGGAGGCACTGAGATGAAAGCGGCGGTGTTCCACGGTCAACGCGACCTACGGGTCGACGATGTACCAGAACCGGAGACTCGTCCCGGAGGCGTGAAGATCGAGGTGGGCTGGTGCGGCATTTGCGGCAGCGACTTGCACGAGTACTTGGCCGGCCCGATCTTCATTCCGCCGTCGGGTAGCCCGCACCCTCTCACGGGGGAAGAGATGCCTATAGTGCTGGGGCACGAGTTCGGCGGCCGGGTGGTCGAGGTGGGCGATGGGGTCTCCAGGGTCGAGGTCGGTGACCGCGTTGCAGTAGAACCCATTGTGTACTGTGGGGAGTGTCCAGAGTGCCGTCGGGGCGCCTACAACCTGTGCCGCAAGTTGGGGTTTTACGGCTTGAGCGGCGGAGGCGGCGGCTTCTCCGAGTTTGCGGTCGTGCCCGAGTACATGGCGCACCGGCTGCCGGATGAGCTCAGCGACGAGGAAAGCGCCCTGGTGGAGCCCGTCGCCGTAGGGCTGCATGCCGTGCACCAGGCCGGATTCACCTCCGGTCAGACTGCGATTGTGTTCGGGGCCGGGCCTATCGGCGCGGCCACCGTGCAGTGTCTGCGCGCGTCCGGCGCCAGCCTGGTGGTGGTCGCGGAGCTCTCGGAGACCCGCAAGGAGATGGCCCGTAAGATTGGGGCCGATGCGGTGATCGACCCTCAAGAGGAAGACGTCGTCGAGGCGGTCCGGCGGTTGACCGACGGTGTCGGCGTGAACGCTTCGTTCGACGCAGCAGGCGTTCAAGAAACATTAAACACTGCCTTCCACACGACCGCGCGAGGCGGGAAGGTGGTGAACGTCGCCATCTGGGAGCAGTCCATCGAACTGGACCCAAACGACATGGTCTTGAGCGAGGTAGAGGTGGTCGGCAGCATCGCCTACGCTAACGAGTTCCCCGCCACGATGGCGCTGATGAAAGACGACCGGGTCAATGCAGGAGAACTCGTCACAAAGCGAATCTCCCTTTCGGAGATCGTCGAAGAAGGGTTCGAGGAGCTTGCGGCCAACAGAGACCGGCACGTAAAGATCCTCGTCCGGCCATAGGGTTGCCCGGCATGTGTCGATACGAGAGGCAGAAGATCCCAGGTAGAGTGTGGACGGTGGATAGAGGTATGTCCGAGATATCGATTATCCGCGGTGCAGTCTGTAACAGTGCTGCGGCAAGGATTCGAGGTGTCGCGCAGCAAACGAGGAGGAAACCCTATGCGACTCAACGATAAGGTAGCCGTGATTACAGGAGCCGCAGGTGGACAGGGGCAGGCCGCAGCGCGTCTGTTTGCCGAGGAAGGCGCAAGGCTGGTCGTGTCCGACATCGACAAAGAGGGAGCAGAGAAGACAGCACAAGAGATACGCGATGCAGGTGGAGAGGCGATCGCATTGCGGACCGACGTGTCCCGCGAGAAAGACGTGGCGGAGATGATTCGCCTTGCCGTGGATGAGTTCGGCACCGTCAATATACTCTTCAACAACGCGGGTGTCGGGTACTCGGCCGCGGATCGACTCACGATGGCCAGTGTCGTGGACACGCCGGAGGAAGATTGGGACGCTGTGCTGGCCATCAACCTCAAAGGTGCAGCGATGGGATGCAAGCATGCGATCCCGATTATGGTAGAGAATGGTGGAGGCGCCATTGTGAACAACGCCTCCATAAACGCACTTGTCGCACTCTCCGGCGCAGACGCTTACACCGCTGCCAAAGGTGGAATCGTAGCCTTGACACGGGTGCTCGCTGTGGACTGGGGACCAAGAGGAGTGCGGGTGAACTGTATCTGTCCCGGGGGCGTCGACACGGCGATGATCGCGCCAGCCATCGCGGACGAGGAGGTCTTGGGTATCATGCTCGAGAGCACGCCGCTGGGGCGTTTGGCTCGCCCGGAAGAGATCGCGCGGGTTGCCCTCTTCCTGGCCTCGGACGAAGCATCCTATATGAACGGGGCCATCGTGCCAGTCGACGGCGGATGGACCGCACATTAGGTCGGCGGACGGTACTGGGGCGAGACGACAGGCGTTTGTGAGGAGAGATCATGCCT
>JAWWQA010000508.1:0-5216 GCA_033854695.1 Rubrobacteraceae bacterium | reverse complement strand
AAACTGCAAGGTAGTCCCGCCGACGACTAACGGCCCGTAGACGAGGTAGGAGTGGCCGGTGATCCAACCGACATCGGCCGTGCACCAGAAGATGTCCTCTTCCTTGTGATCCAGCGCCCACATCATGATCGCCTCGAGTTGGGTTAGATGAGGCCTGGTCATAAATAAAAAAGGCCGCGTTCGGCCTTGACCTCGACGCGGCCGCCGCCACATCATCGTGGTTAATACACCCGAGGGAAAATGTGGAGGCACCTACGATGATAGGGCACCAGAGCCCGCTTGTCACACTCGTCGAACTGGTAGACCGCGTACCGGTCCCGCCACCGCCTGCCAAACGTGGCCCCGGCCGTCCGCGGGTATACACAGATCTGCTGTTCCTCAAAGCCTTGGTGATCATGATCGTACGTCACCTGCATACCACAAACGAGTTGCTCAGTGTCCTGGCCCAACCAACCCCCGAGATGCAACTGCTTCGCGTGCTGCTGAGCGAGCGAGGCAAATTCCCTTCGCGCCGTACGTGGGAGAGGCGCCTGAAGACGCTGCCCAACTCCCTGCCTGCCCAGAAGATCGGGTGCCTGGGGAGGCACCTGGTCATGCTGATAAGACCATGGGCGAACTGCGGGCGAGCCGTAGCCCTCGATAGCACCGTACTCAGAGCGCGTGGCGGAGTGTGGCACAAAAAGGACCGAGAGGCCGGTAAAGTGCCCCACACCTCCATCGACACCGAGGCCCATTGGACAAAATCGGGCTGGCACGGGTGGATCTACGGTTGGAAGCTGCACCTGGCAACTACCGTAGCGGGCGTATGGATACCGCTGGCCGCCCAGCTAACTCCCGCCAATGAGGCGGATAGCCAGCTGGCTGAGAAGCTACTACAAGAGTTACCCAGCGAGGCCCGCTTCGTTTTGGGTGATACCCACTACAACGCCCCCGAGGTACGCCAGCTGTGCGAGAGCCAAGAGTGCATCCTGGTGGCTTCGGGGCACCGGGGAGCGTACCCGCACACGGACCCAGGGGTGGAGGTCAGGCGCATTTTCCACGAGCTCTTAGATCGAGGGCGATAGAGAACTTCAGAGCGGGCAGTTCAAGAGCATCTTCGACGGGCAAGGCCAAGTGCCCACTAAGGGGCTGCTCAACACTGCTCGTTTCGCGCTCGGAGCCGTCTTGGTCTATCAACTGGCCTTGCTGTACCAGCACGAGCACGACCAGGACTTGCGGGCCGGTCTCAAAGCCTTCCTCAAGGCAGCGTGAATTATGACCGGGCCTCAGTTAAGTAGGCAGTTGCTCTCTCAGCGAGTTAAGGGATTCTCCAGGAGTTGATCCCCATGATGTCCTAGTGCGGCTGTAGCCCCACCATATGAAGTTGTCACCACTGTCATCGTTATCACCCCCTTTTAGGGGGTATACCCCCGCTGGGTTCTACGTCACACTTATTGTGTCGGTCCCAAGCGTGTCGTTGTTAGTGTACTTGAGGAAGACATTCCCGTTATTGTCGGCGAAATCGAACTCCATGAGGCCTGTGTCTGGCCCACTCACAACATTGAAACTAACGTAGCACTGAATACAAGGTAAGTTCTCTCCATTAACAGGAGTGTAGGTGTGAGCCTTCAACGTATAGGCGGTGCCCACATGCAGGTCGGGCTCGGCGATGGAGGATCTGCTAGAGGACCCCGAGGAGTAAGGGTATAAGAGATCGAGCCCCGGTTGCGAGCTGGAGGCCTTACATACTTGATTTACTCAGAGAGGACGACTCGGACGAAGAGGACTTCTGGCAGGGTATTTGGGAGGAGGGTCTCATGGTTAGCAGATCTGATAGGGACGAATGTTGTCGCCATGGATTGGGCATAGATCCGGTACTGTGAGCGGCAAGAAGACCAAGGCGGAGGTGCTGACGGAGATCTCCCTGATCTTGGCCGCCATCTTCTGGGGGCTGAACTTTGCTGCCACCAAGTACGCTGCAGACTTCTTTCCCCAACTCTTGATCGTAGCCTTCCGATTCAATGGGGGTGGGCTCTTACTCTTTGGTGTCCTCAAGATCTTCGAACCTGCTAGTAGACTGACTCGCAAGGATATTATTCCCATGTTAGGGTTAGGTTGCTTCGGTGTAGGAGCGGCCCAGACAGCTTTCACCTTCGGAGTGAGCCTGACCAGTGCCGCTAGTACCGGTTTCGTGTTCACGACCTCCCCTGTATGGGGGATGCTTCTCGGGTTCGTGCTAGGATTCGAGCGTCCCTCCTTGAGGGGCATGGTGGGGGTTGGGCTCTGTATTTTAGGGGTTGGAATCGTCTTCTACGGAGGGCTCGGGTCACCGGATGACAGTTTGGTAGGCGATCTCGTGATCTTGCTGGCCGCCCTGTGCGTGGGGGCCTACACAGTACTGAGCATGCCCGTGCTCAATCGACACTCGCCGCTGGCGGTAGCAACCTACCCCACCCTCTTCGCAGGGCCGGTAATACTGCTGCTTTCTATACCCCAGCTCCCAAGCGTGGCGTGGGGGAGCATTGGCTTAGGACCATGGGCTGCGGTAGGCTACGCGGCAGTGTTCGCCACCGCCTTCGCGTTTGCTGGGTGGCAGACGGGCATAAGCCGCATCGGAGCGAACAGGGTGCTAGTCTATCAGTACCTCATTACCCTGACCGGTGTGATCTCGGGTATTGTCTTTTTCGGCGAGGAGTTGGGGATCGACAAACTTGTGGGTGGTGCCACCATCCTCGTAGGTGTGTACCTGGCCAGACGTCAGGGAGGAGGGGGAGGGTAGATGGCGTTCGAGGGCAGGGCGGCGATAGGGTACGACCATGGCTACGATACTCAGAAGTTCTACCTGGGGCAGGCCCTGGACCCCAAGTACGTCGGGGTTGTGTGGAGGGCTGCCTGGAGAGGATAAGTGAGGACGAACCTGAGGATGAAGCTCTCTTTAGGGATCTGTGGGAGGATGAGGGTGAGAGGGAGACGGTGCTTCAGATATTGCAGGCGGAGTGCGAAGTACTGCCGGGAAGGCCCGAGGGCTACCTTCCTTATTAGCCCAAAGAGACAAACATCTCTTCAGAGACCCAGGCAAGACTAAGAACCTCACCTTGTCCTTAAGCTCACCTCAAAGCCCTGGAGGAGATAGAGAGGGAAGGGATTCCCGGGGCCTCGTAGAGAGGTACTACGCGAGGAGGGCATCGACGCCGTCAGGTGCGTCCTGTGGGACGCTACCGGCTGGCATAGGGATTATAGCCCTCTCGCCTGGCGCATCCGGGCGACAGAGGAGCAAAAGCGTATCGGCTGGGAGATGGCGGTGAGGATAGAGAAGATCCTCTGCACGGTGCTGCACGAGGCACACAAACTGCAGGTAGAGGAAGCGATGGACATCTTCTCAGAGGGTCCTGAAGGACTTTGCAAGAGCTACTTAAACTCCTGAACTCCTAGGGGACTACAGTTATCCGCTGTTATAATCGTTCGATTCCTGCTCCATCTTGAGTAACAAATCTGATAAGGTGAAGTTGAGGGCCTTGGCCAGCTTGTCGGTAGTTCCAGGGCGACGCTTTTCTCCCCCCTCTCATTCACGCTGACAAGCCTCTCCACCCTCTGCTCATCCTTCTCCAACAAACAGATCATAGCGAAAGCTTGTACTGATGTTACTCTTATTAAAGTTTATTAAAATAATATTTCAGCTAGGATACAGCGATTCCCTTTATTTAAGCCAGATTCTGGTTACCGGAGATTTATTCTATGGCAAAAAGATCGTTGCGTGAGTCAAGAGCTTTCTCTATAGTCTCGGGCCGTAGGAGGGGGATGTCGTATGAATCCCCTGAAGAAAATTCATAAGCACGGCGGGAAGGAGCCTGGAGCATATGCGTCTAAGGATCAATCCGATAGTACTTCTCGGTCTTATTATTGCTTTGATCCTCACGGGTGCAGTCTTTGCGAGTGCTCAGGGAGGCTCACCGGGAGACGCTGTGGCTGCGGCGATGTCGCAGGTGGGCAAGCCCTATGCGTTTAGTTCTGACGGCCCCAACACGTTTAGCTGTGCTGGCTTGATGCGATATGCCTTGAGAGTTGCAGGCGTCGATGCTAATGCGCCGTGGAGTCACGGTGGATTTCTAAGTGCATACCCTAATGACGCCACTCCCCAGGTCGGCGATATAGTGGTTTATGACAGCGGCGTCGGTATGTACATAGGTAACGACACGGTTGTCATGGCTAATGCTGCGGATGGGGTGGTCGGAACCTATCCTATGAATAGTATCGGCACCATCTTGGGCTTCGCGAACCCTTATGGCGGGGCGGCTACTCCGGCGGCGACCGATACGAAGGGGGTGGGGTCTACTCCCCTCGATACGACGGGGGTGGGTACTGGTGCTCCCCTCGATACGACGGGGGTGGGTACTACTCCCCTCGATACGACGGGGCAAGGGACTATTCCCCTCGATACGACGGGGACGGGTACTGGTGCTCCCCTCGATACGACGGGACAAGGGGCTGCTCCTCTCACCGATACAACAATGCTGCCTTACTGATCAGACGATAGGGACTGATCTGCCGGTGGTGGGATTCGATTCGGCAGTAGAAGACGTCGATCTGGCTGTGGGGGGGCGACCTTGCGGTGACAGGGACGCTCCGGCGATGAAGGGGACCGTTACGATGGTGCCAGCCCATTACTCAGTGCCGAGGAGAGTCTCAGATACCAATCTCTTACAGCTGAGGAGGTGCGAGGTTGCTTGCTCATTGTGCTCGTTTCCTGTGGTTATTAAGAGTGCCAAAATGGCCATGTGCCGCTCTCAGGGCTGTTAGGTTCCGACGGCCCGCCCCTAACCATAGCCAATAATGGTGTTGCGGCTGACGAAGGTTTGCCCGGGAGGCCTCGGAGGGGTGTAGAGATAGAAGATGACCATATAGTCTACCGCTATGCCTAAGGAGGCTCTAAGAATGGTACCCCAGCCTGATGAGCAAGAACCAATAGAACCGAACAATCTGCCCGATTTCGAAGAGTTCTTTCTGCCTTACCTAACGCCGAGCTGCTCGCTGCGCTAGATCTTGCACGCTTGGAGCTAGAGAAACGGCTATACCGCTATGCCCACGTAGGCCCAGAAGTTTTGGAGATGGCTGACGAGGCTGGTACTGGCGGTGAGAGCTAAGGCGAGGCTGGGACAGGCCCTCCTCTCTTCAGCCCAGCACGCTGAGGGGCATCTGCAGCTTGGGGGAGTGGAATACTACAAGCACCCGCCCTGCTT
>JAWWQA010000507.1:0-2695 GCA_033854695.1 Rubrobacteraceae bacterium | reverse complement strand
ACCCCAATGCCGGAGCCGCAACTCCGTAACCAACCGCCAGGTTTCCGGGTGACGTTCCAACTTTCACAGCGGCTGTGAACTCGCCCAGCACTGCATCCTCGATGCCAAGGGCGGACACGCTGACGAGGAAACGCTTCCCCGTGGACGAACTCGCCGTCCGAAGCTCCCGGGTTGGCTTCGTGGCCGAGAGTAGCCGGTCTATCCGCAAGAGTTTCTCGAACTCCGCGCCGCACGAAGCTCGCAGCGCCACGCAGTCCGAGGTGGTGAGGGATCTCAGGTAAAGTTTCACGAGGCTCTTCAGATCCTCCGCGCTCTCGAGTTCTCCAGCTTCGGTGAAGGATTCGAGGCCCATCGAGTGGGAGAAAGAGCCGGTCGGGAAGGCGGTGTCGGAGATCTGGAGCAGGCGTAGTAAGGCGTGAGAACGCATCAGAACAGAAAGTACCGCTGCGCTAACGGCAGCTCGGTCGCAGGCTCGGAAGTAACGAGTTCACCGTCGACCCGAACTTCATAGGTCTCCGGGTCCACCTCGATATTCGGCAGTAGATCGTTGTGGACCATATCTGTCTTCTTTAGAGCGCGAGTGTTCTGCACCGGCACGAGCTGTTTCCTCAAACCGAGTCTCTCCTTCAGGCCGTTCTCGGCGGCGGCTTTCGAGACGAAGGTAAGAGCGGTAGAGGTGGGTGCTGCGCCCAGGGCACCGAACATCGGGCGGGGAAAGACGGGCTCGGGCTTCGGGATAGAGGCGTTCGGATCCCCCATCTGAGCGTAAGCTATGAGGCCACCCTTGACCACGATCTCGGGCTTCACACAGAAGAAGGCGGGGTCCCAGAGCACCAGGTCCGCAAGCTTGCCGACCTCCACGGAGCCGACGTGCCCGGCGACGCCGTGGGCCACGGCGGGATTAATGGTGCATTTGGCGAGGTAGCGTTTGACGCGGTGGTTATCATTTCCTTCGCCCTCCTCCGGGAGGGAGCCGCGTTCCTTCTTCATCTTGTGGGCGGTCTGGAAGGTCCGGATCCAAACCTCCCCCACCCGGCCCATCGCCTGGGAGTCCGAGGACATCATGCTCAAAGCGCCAAGGTCGTGCAGGACATCTTCCGCCGCTATCGTCTCGGCCCGGATGCGGCTCTCGGCGAAAGAGACGTCCTCCGGAACATCCCGGCTCAGGTGGTGGACGTGCATGAGCATGTCCAGATGCTCGTCGACGGTGTTGGTGGTGTAGGGCCGGGTTGGGTTGGTGGAGCTTGGCAACACGTTTGGCTCTCCGCACAGCTTGATGATGTCCGGCGCGTGCCCACCGCCCGCTCCCTCGGTGTGGTAGGTGTGGATAGTTCGCCCCTCAAAGGCCGCTAATGAGTCCTCGACAAAGCCCGACTCGTTCAGGGTGTCGGTGTGAATCGCCACCTGCACGTCGAGCTCGTCGGCGACCGAGAGACAGGTGCGAATTGCCTGCGGGGTCGTCCCCCAGTCCTCGTGCAGCTTCAGGCCCGCTGCCCCCGCAAGCACCTGCTCCTCTAATGCTTCCGGCCTGGAGGAGTTCCCCTTACCCAGGAAGCCGAAGTTGAGCGGCAAGTTCTCCACGGCCTGCAGCATCCGATGGATGTTCCACTCACCCGGGGTGCATGTGGTGGCGTTCGTCCCGGTGGCGGGGCCGGTGCCACCCCCGATCATGGTGGTGATCCCGGACGCTATGGCGTAATCGGCCTGTTGGGGAGAGATAAAGTGGATGTGGGAGTCGATCCCGCCGGCGGTCACGCAGAGTCCCTCTCCGGCGATGACCTCGGTTGAGGCCCCTATCTGGATGTTCACGCCGTCCATAATATCTGGGTTTCCAGCCTTGCCGATCCCGACTATCCGCCCGTCCCTGATGCCGATGTCGGCCTTGACTATCCCTGTATGGTCCAGGATCAGGGCGTTGGTGATGGCGAGGTCCATCGCACCTTCCTCGCGAGTCGCCCGCCCCTGAGCCATCCCCTCCCGGATGGACTTGCCGCCCCCGAAGGTAGCCTCTTCGCCGGCGAGCGTGAGGTCTTCTTCGACCTGAACCACAAGGTCCGTGTCGGCTAGACGTATCCGATCTCCGGTCGTCGGGCCGAACATTCCCCCGTAGCGCCGCCTGGACAGGCTACTCATCGCTCCTCCTCCATGAATCCGTGTTCCCGCGCCCGCCGGAACGCCTCTTCCCTGACCTCTGGATCTTCCAAAGATCCCTCCGTCAGGCCGTTGAAGCCGTGCACGACCCTGCGTCCCCCTATCTCTACCAGCTCGACCTCCCGCTCGTCGCCCGGCTCGAAACGCACCGCGTTTCCGGCGGGAATATTCAACCGCATCCCGTAGGCCCCTTGGCGGTCGAATTTCAGAGCCCGGTTCGTCTCGAAGAAGTGAAAGTGGCTCCCGACCTGGATCGGCCGGTCTCCCGTGTTGGCAACAGTGAGGGTGGCGGTGTCGCGGCCCTCGTTGAGTTGCACGTCGCCTTCGGCCGGGATTGGTTCGCCAGGGATCATAGCTCTTCTGCTCCTTAAACGATAGGATCGTGGACGGTCACGAGCTTGACGCCGTCGGGGAAGGTAGCCTCCACAGCTACCTCTGTGACCATCTCGGGAACGCCTTCCATCACGTCCTCGCGCGCGAGGATGGTGGCCCCGAAGCTCATCAGCTCGGCTACGCTCCTGCCGTCACGGGCCCCTTCGAGGAG
>JAWWQA010000506.1:0-2755 GCA_033854695.1 Rubrobacteraceae bacterium | reverse complement strand
CCTTTCACACAGCGCCTCGGTGTGTGAGAGAAGGCCCGAGCTGACTGTGACTATGTCGAGAGTTTCCGAGCCGCGGTTCGGGCAGTCTGCGGCGAGAGGGCTTCGACCAGCTCCTCCGCGTCCTCCGCCTCCATATCCACCAGCCGAAACGCCGCTCCGCCGGAACCGGAGGCAACCTCGACCTTGAGGGTGGCGAGCCCCTTGCGCCGCTGGAACGGGGAGACGGAGTACCCGCGGGATTGAAGTCTGCCTCGTGGGGAGACGACCGTCGTACGCGCCAAACGCCGGAACCTGAGGAGGAGCCGGTCGCCGTCGAGGCCGTAGCCTGCTGCCCGGTAGCGGAGTAGACCATACAGGGCGGCCGGCACGACGAGGAGCAGGGCAGCGAAACCCCAGGGGAAGAAAAGAACAGCGTACGGCGCCGCCAGAACAAGTACCGGCAAAGCAGATCGGAAGGCGTAACGCCGCTGCGCGCGCGTTGGTAGCGGGTCGAGTTGGTCAAGCGGGGCAGCGAACTCCGGGACCGTAACCCGCAAAAACTGCCCGACCTGTCCGCGGGGCAGGAGCGGGAAGAGTATGGTCGAGACGCCCTCCTCGGCGCCAAAGCCCGCACTCTCCACCCGGATAGTCGCGAGACCGAAGGGCTGGCGCAAGACACCCTCGACTATCTTTATGGCCTGGATGCGCGCGAGCGGCACGGTAGACTCGTGGCGCTCCAGAAGGCCACGCTTTATGTGGAGGTACTTTCCATCGGCCGAGCGCGAGAGGGTAAAGCCCGCGTGGGCCAAAACGGTACCCAGGATCGCGAGCACCCAGGCGAAGAGGGCGAAGGCGAAAATAAAGAGTAGAACTGCGAAGATCGACCGGGGGAGGAGGGCTTCCAAGATTCTCTGGACCAGGTCTCTGGGAAGCACTCTGTCCACGGCCTGCCAGGCGCCAAAGACAACCGCGGCGGCGACCCCGATCTGCCCGCTCGTCAGCCCCGCCAGAAGAAGATCGCGCACGGAAAGCCTGCGTAGCATCGCTGGCGCCGGCTCTTCCGGAGCCCCTGGTACGGCCTGGCGTATACTACTCGTAAGCTCCCTACGCAGGGCCTCAGCCGCGCCTAATGAGAGGGCGGGGAGCGAGATCTCCGCCTCACCTCTACCCCCGGCGGTCTCTATTCGCACCTCGACAACCCCGAAGACACGCTGCACGATGCCCTGCACGGTATCCACGCTCTGCACGCGCTCCAGCGGCAGCGAACGCTCGCTCTTCTCGAGCACCCCCTGCTTGAAATGGAATGCTCCGCCGGAAACCCGGTAGGTAGTCGCCTGCCACGACAGCACACCCCACACGGCGCTCAAGATGGCGAGCAGCGCGACCCCCAGGAGGACGAGCAGCAATATTCGTACGCCGAACTCGCCGTTGAGGAGTGCGACGACCCCCGGCAACGCCGCGGCCCCGATCCAGCGGCGCACGGTGCTAAGAGCCGCCAGCAGCATCCCGACCGGATGGAGGCGATGTTCTTCGGCTGCCCCTTCTACGCTAGAGTTCATCCGCGGTTCGGGTCAGCTCGGCGATACGGTCACGTACCTCGGCGGCGGTCTTTTGAGCGAGCTGTGGAATCTCATTCGGCCCCGCCGCCGTGTAGAAGACGACGGTCGAGAGCCCAAAACGGCGCTGCAGGGGCCCGCGTCGGGTGTCCACGTGCTGCACCCGCGCCATCGGCACCAGCGTCCGCGTGACCCGCACGAGCCCACGTTGGAGATCCACCTCGAGAGGACGTATCTCGTAGCGCCACCGTCTCCACAACAAGGGCGGCAGCACGAAGACTAACAGGACCGCCAGAACCAATGCTCCCAGCAACGGCCAGACCGCAAGATATAGTGGCGCCCCTGCCCGCGAGACGAGTACATAGCTCCCGAATACGCCTCCAGCGAGGATCAGGGCTGACTGCAACGCCCCTGTGATACGCCACAACATCTTCGCCCGAGGGTCGAGCCTCGTCGCCGGTTCGGTTCTCAACGGGGCTTCTTCTCAGACCCGGCCCAGAGGGACCACCGCGCGCGCCGGCCGTCCCTGAAGGTCCTTGGCGGCGAGCTGGCCGCAAGCAGCGTCTATGTCCTGGCCGCGGCTGGGTCTCAGGGTCGCCGAGAGGCCGAGCTCGCGTGCGTGCCGCAAGAACTCCTTGGCCTCGCCCTTCGGCGTGGCGGCAAACCCGGTATCCGTCCAGTTGAAGCGGAGGAGGTTCAGGTGGTAGAGCGGGTGGTCGAGGAGCTCTGCGAGAGCCTCGACGTGGCGCGGCTGGTCGTTGACGCCGGCGAGGAGGGTGTACTCGAAGAAGAGCTTGCGGCGCGTCTTCTCCACGTAGTAGCGAGCGGCGTTCATGAGCTGCGGGATCGAATGGCGCGAGGCGACGGGCATGATCTCCTTGCGCTGCTCCTCGAATGGGGTGTGCAAGGAGATTGCCAGATGGAACTGCTCCGGCTCGTCGGCGAAGCGCCGGATCTTATCCACGAGCCCGCTGGTCGAGGCGGCGATCGAACGCGCCGCCAGGTTGAACCCATCAGAGTCGTTCAAGACTTTGAGCGCGAGCAAAGTCTCTCTGTAGTTCAAGAACGGCTCTCCCATCCCCATGACGACCACGTTGGTGACGCGTTCGGGAGAGATGTCGCGGGCGGCGACGAAGACCTGTTCGGCGATCTCGCGGGACTTCAGGTTGCGCTTGATGCCGAGAAGACCCGTCGCGCAGAACGTGCAACCCATCGCGCAG
>JAWWQA010000505.1:0-3011 GCA_033854695.1 Rubrobacteraceae bacterium | reverse complement strand
CCCGGAGCGTTCTGCGACGCTCACAGAGTCTCCGTCTTATTTCCACAGGCAAGCCCCTTAGCTCCTCGGATAGTTCTTCGGCCAGGACAATCTTGTCGAGGTACCGAATGGAGTAGGGAGGCGATATCCGCCACTGCACCTTAGCGAGCAGCGCCTCGTGTAGCGCAACGAGGCGGTCCGGCGAGCCTATGCCATATAGCTTCGCACCCGATATCTCCCATACCAGCTCCCGCTGTAGTTCTTCGTCTTCGATCTGCACTGCGGATACGGAGTCTACAAAATCGCTCGTCGCGACTCGCCCGCTGTTCCGGACGACGGAGGCTATGGCCGCGAGCGCATCTCCTGCGTGCTTCTCACGCTCGTCGAGCTCGTGGAAGAGTCCGGCCGAGTAGGCGAGGTCGAAGGTATCTGGCGCGAAGGGCGGGCGGAAGACGTCGCCCGCAACCAGCCGGACCGGGGCGGCGAGACCGGCATCCCGGAGTAGCTCTCGACCCTCTTCGACGCGTTCGGTGTCGGCGTCGAGGGCAGTGAGGGTACCGTTACTGCCGATACGCTGGCTGAGACCCTCGACCCAGAGGGACGACGCGCCACCGGCATAGAGGACGGAGAGGCCTTCTACATTTCCGAGCAGGTCTAGCTCGCGGTCGCAGAAGGCGATGAGATCCCTCTCGTACGCCTCGCGTTCGTCCAGCGTTAGAGGGTCTTCTGTATATAATCTGCGCGGCATCAAATTCCCATTCCGCAAACACATCCTTCCGATTCCGGGTGTTCACGCCCGCCGACCCCAAGGAAGACAGCGAACGGCTAGAATTAGTCAGAGTATAAAGAGAGGAGACGCGCGGCGCGGGCTGTGCTTTTGGAGAATGCGAGCCCGCACTACAGCTTATGGGAAGTATACACGAGGGACAAGAACCTCAAGACGACGATTACGTTTGGGACTCCGGCATCGCTCCGTTGCCTCCCATACCTGACCTCGAGCCGGCGGCTCGAGGCTTGATATGTGCTTGCTTTGCTCAGACACCATCGACCGGATTTTGACAGCTTGAGTGCTGTCGAACAGCAGCTCCTACTAACGAAGTGTTGCGAGCGAGTTAATGAAGTGCTGAAGTCCGTTCGTCTGTTAAGTGATTTCCTAGAGTATGGGTTGAATGACCCCTTGCAGGGCAAGATCGAGGTGTAGGCGCACCAAGCGGTTGAATTGTGAGCGATGGGGTAGGGTGGGAAAAGCGTCTCGTAGGCAGCTCCACGCGAAGCGGTAGAAGTCTCGCTCGCTATCGAAGCGGGCCCATTGAGCAAAGAGAGTCAGGGTAACGACCTCGCTGGGGCTCAAAGAAGCCTTGGGACCGGGGGTTGTGACTTTTCTTCGAGCAGGTGGGAGTGGCAAAAGTCATCCACGGTGACGTAAAGTATGGTCAGGAAGGTGTCCACGTCGATCAAGAAGAGCCGGTTCCTTTCCTTTTTCGGGATCGGTGAGCAAGCCGACTCTAGTCTGTGGGCACCTTCCTCTCAAGTTCCGGACAGATGATTCAAAGACAAGGACCAGAGCCCGAGTACCCCGGCCCGGTAGAGTAACGGTGAAAGTTCTTGGTAGCGACTAAAAAGCCTCTTCAAAAGGGTAGCCCCAGCCCTCCGCGATCCCCACCATAGCGCCAGGGGTGGCAAGTCTCGTCTTCCTGCACTGGTTGAACGACCTCTCTCTTTCCAACGAGGGCTGTGTGATCCGTACCGCATCCACTGCAGCTGGTTAGCGTACCTGTGAGACTTGTACGTTTCCCGCAACCACATTGGATGACGAGGCACTCCGGACACCACCTGTAGACCACGCCGAACGGTATCTCTTGGGCCTCGTAATGTCCTTCAAGACGCTCTACGACTTGTGCTTCCAGTATCTTCTTGTTGTGCCCTTCGACGAGCTCGATTGCTTGCATAACGGTACTCCCTTTCCCTGCTCTGGCTGTCCCACTTCTAACAGAAGCCTACCGTAGAAGCGGATGATCGAGCATCGGACGGGTGGCCGAAAATGTAAGAGACACACAGGTAGGTTTTTGGTCACGGGGCTACATGCCCAGCCCCATAGAAAAGACCAGAGCCCCTCTGCTCTGTAGGACCCCGGCCCGGTAAGTGGCTATCCGCCTAGAGAGGAGCTATCCGCCGTCTGGCTCCATACCGGTGCTTACCCGATTCGAGCGGCGCTCGCCGAGGCGCTCGTCGTGGTCGGCCAGGGCAAACACCAGCTGTGTCGCTTCGTGCTCTCGATACTCCTCAAGGACCTCAACAAGCCCAGTCTCTCCCTCCAACCAGGCGATCCGCATTCACGGAATTGAAATGTGGCGTGCTGTTGACAAAACCATCGACAAAGGCAGCACGCAAATCGCTGGTAAAGCGTCGAGAGGAGAAGCCAACATACACCTTGAAGGCCGAAGCGAAGACCATATCCGAGAGTGGAAGTCGGGACCTTCCGGCACCGGGAAGCCGGTCCAGTTACGGTACACTACTACAAAAGTCACCCAGAAGCGCCATGAATCGTGACTTTTCTTCACTCTTGGCAGCGTTGTAGGCAGGCCAGCTCTGTTTATAGGTGAGCCTCTTGCGGGGCTCGATAGCGGCGGTTTGGCCGTTTGAGAGTAGATCCAATCAAGAACTCACTCGCTTCACGGGCCATCCGGAATGTCTACAGCAGTGTAGCGCCCAAGCCCGAAGACAGCTCGTTTGCCGAGGTGCGTTAGCTGTCCCATGCAGATCAGGGGCAGGAACTCCTCGATGGGCCCCGCGTACTCGACGCCGCCCACTACTCCTTCCAGCGGCTCGAACTTCTTCTTGAACGAAGAGTAGCGACGGAACGAGGCCCACGTCGTCTTGTCCCGGACCGTCTCGACCTCCGCAGCCTTCTTCACGAGTGCTCTGAAGTCCTCGTGCCAGACCTCCCCACAATGCACGGCCGAGAGCATGGGGAGGCGGATCAAGAGCGACTGCACGAGCGCCGCGAACGGCGGGGCTTCGGGAGAGACAAT
>JAWWQA010000504.1:0-2581 GCA_033854695.1 Rubrobacteraceae bacterium | reverse complement strand
GCGGCCAACGTCGCGGAGGGCTCCCTGACCGAGGAGTTCTTGGCTGAAGCGGGGTTGGGGAAGGCAGTGGCCCGCAAGCATTAGGGGGAGCTATCCTAGCGCAGTGCAGAGCTTAAGGAAGAGTTGGCCGGGTTGGGGATCGTGTTGGCCACCGAGCGGGCAGAAATCTGCACAAAGTCGCGAGGTTGCCATCTCCCGGGCACGGAGGGGTCGGGTAGGAGAAGATACCCGCAGGGGGAGGAGTTGCTAGCGAAAGTTGTTCGGGAGGTGGAGTACCGTGGATATTTCCACCCTCATCTTCGGCGTTTTGGCCGGCGCCGTGGTTGGTGGCGTCGTCGTGTTTTTGGTTGGCAGGCGTAGGAGAAATGAGTAGTCTCTTCTGGTAGCGGCACGAGGTTTGCTCCTAAGTTCCGCTAAGCGCTTCGGTGGGGGTAGTAGATATCCCCTCTATTCACTGGATTGCCGAGAACGGGAAATTCCACAAGCTGAGTTTCCTAGAGTAAGGGCTTCTCGGAAACTCAGCGACGTTAGGGCATAAAGAGAGTCACTCCTTGTAGTATCTGGAAATATCGGGCTAAACCGTTCGGTTGAGAGTAAAACCCTTCTTTCGGTGGATGCCTTATTTGTGCCTGCGCCTCACTATTTACCTCAGACACAGTAGAGCGGGGTCCACAGAAAGGAACCCTCAAAACAGAGAACTCAAGGAGGTTTTTAGGAGATGACCGAACGCCAGAAGTTAGTGGCAATAGGGATAGGCGCAGGAATAGGGGCCCTACTCGGTGGTTTGTTGTTTGACATCCTAGCGTTGGGACCTGGAGCGTTGGGCTCCGGTATTGGGGCAGCCCTTGGAGTGTTCCTCGGGGTAGGCTTGGGCACTGCCTTGGCTAATCGTCGTTGACCATGACCAACAGCCTGAACTAAGTGGTTCTTGGCTAAATTTCATTGATACGTTCTCTCTTCGCGGTAAGGTCTTCGTAGAGATCATATCCTCGTGAAGGGAGGGCACATGCTCAGCCAAAGTCCATTCCGCGTCGAGAACCCACCCAAGAGGAGTGCGCCGTTCTGAAGAAGTGGGCGCGCGCACACACCGCCCCCCCACTGGGAGGTGGTGCGTGCAAAGATCGTCCTTTTGGCCTCCGAAGGAGCCTCCAACAAGCAGATCGCCACCCGCCTGGAGACACACCTCTCTGCCCCCAGCTCGTTTGCAAGTGGCGCAAGCGATTTTGCGAGGAGGGGATCGAGGGCCTGGAGGATAGATCGCGCTCGGGCAGAGAGACCCCCGACTCTTCCCCTGAACCGAGAGCAGAGAGGTGAAGGCTCTTGCTTACAAGAGCTGTGCCGGCCCCAAGCCAAGTGCTCCTGAGCCGCTGGAGCGCCGGGGAAGTGGCTTTTTGGGGAGGCGGTTAAACGGGGCATCTCGTCACACACGTTGCGATATCGGGCTCAATCGTCTCTGGCGCGGTGGCTTTCTCTGAGGAGGCTTTCTTGCGCCCCTTTTTCCACCGCGCTCCTGGGGATCTTCCCTGGTGAGCCGCAGTTCGCTCGGAAGGCCACTCTGGTGATGTGTTGGACCTTTGCCAAGGATACTCTGGGAGGGAGAGCCTCTGGGAACGCGCGCGAGAGTACGTGATCAGCGCCGATGAGGAGAAGACCTCCATCCAGGCTCGCCATCGCTGCCATCCCCCACCTTTTACCTACCAGCGAAGATCGGCTCATGCGGGTGGACCACGAGGAGTACGAACCACAAGGGGCGCTGCTCTGGCCTATCTGCTGGCCGCTTGGTAGGTGCATCGCGCCAAGCTCTTCGGACGATTGCAAGCCGAAGAATGGCATCTAACCCCTTCGGCTCTCTGGTCGAGCAGGTGATGAGCGAGGAGCCCTACGCTTTGGCCGCGATCGGGTATTCTGGGTGGTGTGGACAAAATGGCTCCTCTTCTGAGCGTGGGGAGGCTTCCATAATGCATTCTCAGACAGGTGGGTAGTCAATGTTATCCTCTATTACTATGAAACGCCCTATCTACGTGCGTCCTTTGAGCGACGCCGAGCGCGAGACCTTGGAGGCAGGATTGCGCTCGCCGGATGCCTTCACCTTACGCCGCTGCCAGATCTTGCTTGCTAGCGACGCAGACCAAAACGCTTACCAGATCGCTGCCAACCTCGGCTGTAACCCGCAAACCGCACGCAACGCCATCCACAAGTTCAACGAGGAGGGTCTTTCTGAGGCGCTCAGCAGGGGCTCCCACCGCCCGCACACCGTTCATCGCTCTTTCGATGAGAAGGGCTCCGCCGAGGCTCTACGTGAGATGCTCCATCACTCTCCCAGGAAGTTTGGCAAGGACAGAGTAGCCTATGGACTTTGGAGATGGCTGCACAGGTGAGTTTCGAGGAGGAACTCACAAAAGAGCGGGTGAGCGGGGAGACCATCCGGGCGACGCTTTTGAGGATGGGAGTACGCTGGCAAAGAGCCAAACGCTGGATCACTTCCCCAGACCCTCTGTATGCGAGAAAAAAAGGCGACGCGACTGGCTGATGGAACTGGCGGGGGACAACGTCGATTAGGTGGCGGGCTTTGAGGACGAGT
>JAWWQA010000503.1:0-3265 GCA_033854695.1 Rubrobacteraceae bacterium | reverse complement strand
CGCGCCCGGGGGCTTGGCCTGATCGGAGCCGCTTTCGGGCTTGGCTTGATCACCGGCCCCGTCCTCGGCGGCTTCCTGAGCCTCTTCTCTCTTGGCGCCCCGGCCTTCGCCGCCTCCACGTTGGCTTTGGGCAATGTAGCGTTCGGCTTCTTCGCTCTGCCGGAATCGCTCCCGGCCACGCGCCGCACATCTACCCCGGTCCTCCACCTCAACCCGATCTCACAGCTGGGCGGTGTATTAAGGATAGGCGGTATCCGGGCGCTGCTACTCGCGGTCTTCTTGTTGAACCTGTCCTTCGCGGGGCTGCTGACCAACTTTCCACTCTTCAGTAACGTGCGCTTCGGCTGGGACGCCACCGCCAATGCCTTCTTCTTCGCGTTCGTCGGCGTGTGCGCCGTCCTCACGCAGGGCGTGCTACTCGGAAGGCTACAGCCACGCTTCGGCGAGAAGTGGCTCTTGCTTGGTGGCCTCGCACTGATGTCGCTCAACCTCGGCCTTATGGCGCTCGTCCCCTCCGGTCCTTTGCTCTATCCGGTCGTAGGGATGCTGGCGGTGGGTACCGGCCTCGCCATCCCCTCGTTGACGGCCCTGATCTCACTCCGCGTCTCAGAACGCGAGCAGGGCAAGGTTATGGGTGGCCAGCAGGCTATTCTCAGCCTTACCCTGATCCTCGGGCCGCTGATCGCAGGCCTCGCCTTCGACCACCTCGGCGTGCCGGCACCGTACCGGATCGGCAGCCTCCTGGCGGCGCTGGCCCTACTGGTGGCAGCGCCAACCTTGCTACAGCGAGTCTTCTTCACTCGAGATGTCTTTCTCAAACCACGAAAATCGGGAGAGTGATCCTCATGACTTCTTCAAGCGCACCCACGAACGTCCCGCTCCGAATCGGCATCGTCGCCCTCACCCTCATCACAGCCCTCGTTCATCTATCGCTCAACTTCCCCGACCCGGTGTTCATCCTGAACGGCCTTGGTTATCTCACGCTGCTGGCAGCGCTGTATTTGCCGATTCCGCAGTTAGCACCTTATCGAAACGTCGTGCGGTGGGTGCTGATCGGGTACACGGCGCTAACGGTTATACTGTGGCTCGCAATTGGACTACGTAACCCTATCGGATACATCACCACACTAGATGAAGTCGTCCTGATCCTGCTGCTCCTGCTCGAAGCTCGCAGGTCGCGCTTTTAGCGATCAGCTTTCAGCCGTCAGCTGTTTGCTCCCGCATTGCTCGCCACATTGCGCGGCGCAAAGACAACGAGCACCCGGAGAAACCGGCGAGAACGCCGGGCGCGCTACGTCCTTCCGGCGCCAGATGCGGCAACGCGCGCGGCGGTTCTGTCTCCGACCTCTTTGCTCTGCGCTGATAGCTGGCCGCTGGCAGCTCTTTACGCCACCCATCGCCAGGTGACAAACATGGTCGTCAGCGCCATCCCTAGGCCGCCGCTGAGGACAAGCCACGCTACAAGGGCGGGTCTGCTACGCGAGAGCAGCAAGCCCAATACCAAAAATAGCGGGAACGCCTCGAGCATGAAGCGGGGCAGGCCGAGAAGTGGGATCAAGGGGCTGGGTGTAAGTATGTGCAGCAGCACGACGACGAAGGAGAACACCGATAACCCCGGCGGTAAGACGACGAAAGCAACGCCCATCAGAACGAGGAAGAGGGCGAGAAAGATAATGTTCACGACGCCCGATGCTTCGAGCGCCGGGCTAGCCGCCGGGTCGAGGAAGAGAGTCGCCGGATCGAGGACATACGTTAGACCTTCCCCGGCGTCCGTCCAGGCACTTCCGAGTGTCGTTAGCGGGTTGGTGAGGTCGCGGCCCCAGTAGACGGTTTGCGCATTGGCGAAGATGAGAGGGTCCCCGAAGCGGTACCACAGGAAGAGCATGTACCCCAGAAGCCCCGTCGGCACGAGGGCCAACTCCCTTACTTCCCGCCAACCGAACTCCTGCCGGCTGCGCAGCCACTCGTAGACCAGGGGTATGAGCAACAGCACCCCGGAGTTGCGGGTCGCGGCGGCGAGAGCACCCAGAAGACCCGCGAGCAACAGGTCCCGGCGAACGTAGACCGCCCAGATCGAACCGGCGGCGAACGCGATGAAGAGCGCCTCCGTGAACGGGGCGTTGAGGAAGAAGGCCGTCGGGAAGAAGGCGAAAGCAAAAGTCGTGGCCCTCGCCACTGCCTTGTCCCAGAGCTTCTCGGCGATCCGGTACAGGAAGTACAACGCGAAGACGGTGGCGACGAGAGAGACGAGTACACCCCAAAAGGCCGGTCCACCGCCAAGAACCGCCCCGACGCGAACGATCATCGGGAAGACCGGGAAGAAGGCGAAGCTCTCGGGGGCGCTTGCTTCGTAGCCGGAGCTGGCGATCTCCGTGTACCAGGCTCCATCCCAGTGAGCCCAGTAGTTGAGGAAGCCCGGCGGCTCCAGGGGCTCTCCGGCCGGCTCCGCCCACGGCAATGTGGCCGCCGCGACCGCTCCCACCACGAGGAAGAGCAGCCGCGAGAGGACGAAGACCGAGAGGACAAATGGCCAGGCGGAGGTACTCTGGGCTGTCTTAGTAGCGAAGATTCGTCCCCCTGTTTATCGCCCACCACGCGCCGATAAAGGCGAGCGCTGCCAGCAAGAAGACTACCCCTATGGTCGGGTATGGGTTCAGGTCGGAGGCTTTGAGGGTCGCGTAGCGAGCGGCGTCTACCATATGAAAGATCGGGTCGAAAAGGGTCGCCACCTTGAGGAACGGCGGGAGCATCTCTACCGAGTAAAAAACTCCGCCCAGGAAGGCCAGCGGCTGGATGACCACGTTCGTGAGGAAGGAGATGTGGTCTATCCTGGTCGCGAGAGCGCCGACCATGGTGCCCAAAGAAGCGAAGGTGAAGGAGGAGAGCATCCCGATCAGTAGCAGAAGCCCCGGGTGCTCGATGGTCATTCCGACGAACGGAACCCCCACTACGAAGACTCCGATACCCATGATGAGGCCCCTAAGCGTCCCACCCAGGGAGTAGGCCAGTGCGATCTGCAAATCGCTCATCGGGCTGATCAGGACTTCGTCTATGTAACGCTCGCGCTTGGCGTCGAAGACCGACCACGCAGAGTTCATGTGGGAGCTGGTGATCAAGCTCATCAACGCCACCCCCGGTAGGATGTACTGCAGGTAGGGTACCCCATCTACCTCCCGAACGCGGGTGCCCAGAGCCACCCCGAAGACCACCAGGTACAGTAGCGAGGTCAGAAGCGGCGGCACGATGGTCTGCATCCAGATCCTGG
>JAWWQA010000502.1:0-4493 GCA_033854695.1 Rubrobacteraceae bacterium | reverse complement strand
ACATTCCCCATTGTGCGAAGAGCCTGGCGCGCGGTAGATCTCGGCCGGAGACATCGTCACCGCGACCGGCAGCGTCGGGATGTCGAACGCGTCGAATGGGCCGCCGCCAAAGCCTGCACCGCCGACCACGACGCGTTTGTGATGCTCTGCCTTCCCCACGCTTGCATTTCCTCCATCCAGTGTTTGTCGTACTCGTTCATCCGCCTAAGTTCGCGAGCCATTTCAGCCCTGAGAAACCGTCCGAAAAGGGTTCAAGCAGTGCTCCGACTGCGCTACTCGACATCCTTGAGCGCGCGGAGGATCACGTCCGTGACAACCTGTGGCTGGGAGATCATGATCACGTGGGAGCCCTCGACCTCGGTGATCATAGCTCCGGCGCGCTCGGCCATCGAACGGACGACATCGGTCCCGGCCGCCTTGTCGCCGGTAGCGACCACCGCCCAAGACGGCAGGTTCTTCCAGGCGGGTTCCCCGTTCGGCTCGGAGAACGCCAACTCAGCGACGGGGCGCTGGGTGGCGGCCGCCACGGCGGTCTGCTCGGCGGGTAGGTCGTCGGCGAAGGCGTCATGGAATTTTTTAGGATCCATCGCAAACTCCACTGCCGTCTCCTGGCCCTGTCCAGTTGGGTACTGGAGCGGCATCAGGGCTGTGTTCAGGACGCTGTCTTTCGAGGTGCTTGAGACATCGCCTAGGCGCTCACCTTCGTCCGGGGCGAAGGCGGCGACATAGACCAGGCCGACGACGTTGTTGGCCTTGGTGGCGGCGTTGGAGATCACCGCACCGCCGTAGGAGTGGCCGACGGCAAGGACTGGGCCGGGAATCTGCTCGAGCAAGCTAGCGATGTAGGAGGAGTCAATGAAGATGCCGCGCAGCGGGTTCGCGGGGCCGTAACCTGTACCCCGTCTGCCTGCAGCCGCTCGATCACTCCGTTCCAGCTTGATCCATCAGCAAAAGCGCCGTGCACGAGGACGACGGTGGGCCGGGATCCATCCTGCGGGTTCATGCTCATCGTGTTGCCTCCTTGGTTCTCGCTTTCTCTACCGTCCTGCAATGCCCCTGTTCTGTACATAAGAACGCTGCCGGGATCTCGTCAGCGTAGAGTTCTGGTGTATCTTGGTCCATCTGTCTCCTCTCCAAGGCGAAGAAGCCGATCTTGAAGACGATGCGCGCCCTACACAGGCGGACGCTGTTCAATAACCGTCGACTTCGACGACGGCTTCGGCAAAGGCCTGCGGGGCTTCTTGCGGCAGGTTGTGCCCAACGCCACCCTCGATGACCTTGTGCTCATATCTGCCCGAGAATTTCTTGGCATAGGAACTGGCGTCCGGGTGGGGTGCTCCATTGGCATCACCTTCAAGGGTAATGGTGGGCACGGTGATGACCGGACCTTCGGCGAGCCGCTTTTCCAGATCGTCATATTTCGGTTCGCCTTCTGCCAGGCCGAGCCGCCAGCGGTAGTTATGGATTACGATGTCGACATGATCCGGGTTGTCGAAGGCGGCTGCGCTGCGATCGAAGGTGGCATCGTCGAAGTCCCACTTTGGCGAGGCGATCTGCCAAATGAGCTTAGCAAAATCGTGCCGGTATTTATCGTAGCCGGCCCGGCCGCGGTCCGTGGCAAAGTAAAACTGGTACCACCAATGGAGCTCAGCCTTGGGCGGCAGCGGCATCTTGTTGGCCTCAGGGCTGCCGATCAGATACCCGCTCACCGAGACGAGCGCCTTGCAGCGCTCCGGCCAGAGCGCCGCGATGACGTTGGCCGTCCGAGCTCCCCAATCATAACCGGCGAGGATCGCCTTCTCGATCCCCAGAGCATCCATCAAAGCGATGACATCGACGGCGAGGACCGACTGCTGGCCGTTTCGGAACGTTTCGCTTGAAAGAAAGGACGTCGTGCCATAGCCGCGCAGATACGGAACGATCGCCCTGTAGCCCGCCTCCGCCAGCAAAGGGGCAACGTCGACGTAGCTGTGAATGTCGTAGGGCCAGCCGTGCAGGAGAATTACCGCAGGACCATCGGTGGGGCCGGCTTCAGCGTATTCAACATTCAGGACGCCGGCGTCGATCTGCTTCAGTGAGCCGAACGAATGGTTGATTTCTTGGGACATTTGTCTTTCTCCAATGAGATTCAAATCGATGTTGTCGCCTGTGGCGGGGAAGGCGGCGCGCACAACGTGTGCGCCGTCCCCTCTCTCCAACTAGCGCAATGATCTGAACGCCGCGCGAACCTCTTCTGAAAAGAATTGCGGCTGCTCCCAGGCCGCAAAGTGCCCGCCTTTGGGGAGCTCATTGAAATGAATCAGGTTGGGATACGCTTTCTCTGCCCAGCTTCTTGGGGCTGCATAGATCTCATCTGGAAAGACGCTGACGGCAGTGGGGATGGCCACGTGCTTCGGGGCGAAGAAGGCAAGCTTGCTTTACCAATACAGACGAGCCGAAGAGACCGCCGTGTTCGTCAACCAGTAGAGCGTGACGTTGTCGAGGACGTCGTCTCGCGTGAGGCCTTCGGGCTGTCCGTTGAAAACGCGTGCGATAAGCTGGTAACTGCGCAAGTCGTGGTCGAGCATCCAGGCGGCCAGCCCGACAGGTGAATCCTCAATCGCGTACAGCGTCTGCGGGTGGTTGCTCATCTCTTGGGCGTAGCCCAGGCCGTGCTTATAGAAATAGTCGAGCTGATCCCACGCGCGTCTCTCGTCGGCTGAGAGGCCGGATGGCGGCGGGTCGCCGAATTGGAGTGCCTTCTCAACGTCGGCCGGGACGGTGGCAGGCATGTTGGTGTGGATACCGATCAATTCGGGAGGCTCCTGCAGAGCCATCTGCTCCGTAACAGCATTCCCCCAATCGCCGCCTTGAGCCACAAATCGCGTGTATCCGAGGCGCTTCATCAGCACGGTCCAGGCACGGGCGATGCGAATAGGATCCCAACCGGTAGTGGTCGGCTTTCCTGAAAACCCGTGGCCCGGCAGCGACGGGATCACGACGTCGAACGCGTCCGATGCGCTCGCGCCATATGCCGTCGGATTGGTCAGCGGATCGATGATCTTCAGCTGCTCGATGATCGAGCCCGGCCACCCGTGCGTGACGATGACCGGCAACGCATTCTCATGTTTCGAGCGAACGTGGATGAAATGAATGTCGAGCCCATCGATGTTTGTGATGAATTGCGGCAGGGCGTTCAGTCTCGCCTCGACCTTGCGCCAATCGTGATCTGTCACCCAATAGTGCGCAAGTTTCTGCATCGTCGCGAGCTGGACGCCTTGCGATTCATCGGTGACCGTTTCCCGCTCGGGCCAGGTCGTTGCCGCTATGCGTTGGCGGAGGTCGACGAGGTCCTCTTCCGGAACGTCGATGCGGAAGGGGTTGACTGCGGCACCGGTCATGGAGGTCTCGGCTTGGGTCATGGTGGGCTTATTTCAGTGGATCCGTCCTTCTTTAGGCAACAATCGCAACATACTCCTGTCATACCGCTTTGTCTATGGGTTTTGTAGAATTTTTATCCAATTCTTAGAGAGCTATTACTGCCTTCGGGCTTGATAAGCTGGCATGGGCGGTTGGTGTCGTGTATCAAAAACGACCCTTTTTGGAACACTCCACGCCCCCCTCCGGACCGTATGTGCATACCCGCAAACCACTCTCCTATTCTCCGTTCCTCCGTTCCTCCTTCTCCAGTTGTGCTTCCTCGTCCCTCTCTTGGTGGGGCCCTCGCCTATGCCCAAGTCTGCCCACCAAAGCCGCCACGGTAGTGACCAGGTAGAGCTGCCCTAACATACCTTCGGTAACCGCCATGGCACGACCGACTCCACCTCGGGGAGTGAGGTCGCCATAGCCCACCGTAGCCATCGTGATGAAGCTGAAGTACACGTAATCGCTCCGTGTCCCACCCTCTTGGGAGGCGAAGAAGGATTGCGATCCAAGATCCCCGACGGCTTGGAACGCGAAGGCAAAGGACAACCCGATCAGCACGTAGATGCACACGGCTCCTAGGACCGTAACCAAGCTGATCTCGGCTTGCAGCCAAAGTCGACGGGCTATCGCTCCCATCGTTACTAATGTCACAAGAAGGGTAGTTAGCGCAAGATACCCGCTGGCGAAGCTCCCCAGATCGACCGTGATAAAGCTGCTGACACCGATATGAAGTATGGCGAACACCGTCCATGCCTGCACGACAACCGCTCTCACGCCCGAGGCAAACATGGCTATCCTGAGGTTGATGGCCAAAACCACCGAGGTAGCCAGCCACGCCAATGGCTCATCCGGCGCGGCTATCGAGAAGAACACCGTCGTGATGAGGAGGAGCAGTACTATGCCAAATCGGTCCAGGATCTTGGCTTGCTCGCGCCCGCTGGGCGGCCTAGGGCGCTCTGGCTGACATCGCTCCTCACTCACCAGGCGAACCTACCCCATCGCCAAAGAGCCCGCCTGCACTCAACACCGATCGACCAGCAGCAGAGAATCGCGAGGGCACCTGATCGGATCGAGATTGGAACACGCAC
>JAWWQA010000501.1:0-2566 GCA_033854695.1 Rubrobacteraceae bacterium | reverse complement strand
CGTTTACTTCTCCTTGTCAACAGAACAATTTTGTTGACCCCCACCAACCACGAACGATGGACCCAGGCAGATCAGCGTCACCGCCTCACGCTGACGAAACATCCCAGAGATATGCCACGCTCCTGCTCGCTCCGATCCTCGGCGGCTGGGTATAGGGAGATACGTGTCAGGACAATCGTGGGTATGGTACATGGTATAATCGTCGCTTCCCTACCTGCCGGAGTGGCGGAATCGGTAGACGCGCCGGACTCAAAATCCGGTGAGGGCAACCTCGTGTGGGTTCGAGTCCCACCTCCGGCACTAGTAAAAAGTCCTGCAAAACGGCAACTTTTCATACGGGCAGAAGAAAGCCTTCGGACGCAGTGCCGAGGGCTTTGGCAGCAGTACGGCAGCAGTAGGCTACGAAAGGGCTTCTTCCATAGCGGCTGCGGCCTGGTCTCGCATGTTGGGCAGCACGTGAGAATACGTGTCGAGGGTTATGGCTATCGTCGAGTGTCCGAGCATTTCGGAGACAATCTTGGGGTTCACATTCTTAGCCAGCAGTAGGGTCGCGCAGGTGTGCAGGAGATCATGGAAGCGGATCTCCAGGAGGCCGGCCCGCTTCAGGAGCGGCTTAAACTTCAGCTTGGTGACGGCGCGCCTGTCGAGAGGCTCTCCGGTCTCAGAAGCGAATATGAGGCCGTCTGCGTCGCCAGGGCTCCACAAGGAGCCCACCCTATCAATCTCCGCGAGCTGGCGCTCCAGGTGGATCTTGAGGGCTTCAATAGCCTTACTAGTGAGCTTCACGCTCCGCCGGGAGCCGGTCGTCTTTGGAGACGTGAAGACGGGACCGCTCTTCGTAATAGCGAGCGTACGGCGGACCTGGAGGGAGCCGTCTTCGAGGTCCACGTCATCCCACTTCAAGCCGAGTAGCTCTCCCTGGCGGAGGCCAGTGTGTATCGCCAGTACGTAGAGTGCTTCGAGCCGATCTCCCGCCTCGTGCGCCGTCTGAAGCAAGAGCTTGGCCTGCTCCGGCGTGAGCGGGTGCATCTCTTCCCGGCTCGGCTGTGGCGGCTTAACGGCTTCGGTAGCGTTGCGAGGGATCAAGCTGTCCATAACCGCTTGCTTGAGAGCCTTGTGTAGCGTCGTGTGGACGTACCGGACGGTGCGGGTCGAAGATCCCGCCTCCAGCTTCTCTCGGTAGAGCCCGCGGACGTGCGCCGGTGTCAGGGCTTTGAGCTTCACCCTTCCGAGAGCGGGCTTCAGAGGTGGAGGCGCGTAATCTGCTCGTAGCGCTCGAAGGTCGTGGCCTTCACTGTATTATTCACGGAGTCCGAGAGCCAGCGATCCAGGTACTCCCCTACCTTTAGATTGTCCACATCGAAGATGAGGCCGCGATCCGCGTCCGCCATTGCCTGACGCAGAGCTCTCCGCGCTTCCGTCTTGGTCTTCGCGGACACGTAGCGGCGGCGGCCGTCAGCCGTGAAGTAGGAGCCCCGGTAGCTGGTGATCTTCCCTTACTTGTTCCGACGCGGGTATACAGTCCCGGTCCCGTTGCCGCTCTGCTTGGCCTTACCCACGATCTACCGCCCTTCCTTCACAAGCTCGGAAGGATCAACCCCAAGAGCTTCCGCCAGTTTACGTATTGTCCGGGGGTGCGCTCCCTGCCTACCGTCCTCGAGACGCCATATCGTGTTGTAGGAGACGCCGCTCCTCTCCTCTAGCTCCCGTAAGGAAAGAACCCGTTCCTTCCTTAGTTCTTTCAACCGCTCCACATTCACCTCCATAGTGCCCGTAGTTTAATCCTCGATTCTTACAAGATGCTACCACAATACGTAGACAAATATAACACAATACTGTATACTGTAGGTGTCAGATAAAGAGATGGCCCCGGCGGTGCTGGTAACACCCCGAGGCCCGGACCAAAGGGAGCTGCCCCAATGGCCAAGAAGAGTCTAGCGCACCCCGGCCCCGCTAGCGAAGCTACCGTCCGTGTAGATCCAGCCCTGCTTGAGGAGATCTCAGAGCTCACCGGCATCGAGTACCGGGTGCTCTCTTCGGCGTTCGTCGGCGAAGAGAAGAACCTGGCCCTCGATGTAGTTAAGACGATCGTCGCCGAGAACCTCCAGGGAACGCCACAGGACTGGCAGCGCTACGTCCTTGCTTGGGCAAAAGAGAACTGCTCGGGAGTGTACCGCCCTGGCTACTGGGAAGGATACGAGCTCACCTACGAGCACAACGAATACCTGCGGAGCATCGGGCGGCTTTAGGGCCGCCTCGCTCTTTTCAGGTCTAGCCCATGAGCAACAAGACACGGGGACCACCACCCCAAATTGCTCGTTGTGAGTTGTCCCAATATCGGGACAATCTGAGATTAGGGAAAGCAAGAAGAGTAGAGGCAATGACGGAACGAACAGTAGATCGCGCTTTGGGGATTATGCGCGCCCTAGTGCATCTTCCGAGCAGGCTGTGGGCAATGAGCTATAGTGACGCTTATGAGTTGGCCGAGCGAATAAGCGAGGTCCTCCTCGGTGCTCATAAAGTCCTTCTATCCATTGCCCATAAGGTCTCCTGATCATGCACTAGG
>JAWWQA010000500.1:0-2842 GCA_033854695.1 Rubrobacteraceae bacterium | reverse complement strand
GGGCGCTACAAGCACTCCGGGGGTGAGGTTGAGCTCTAGAGTCGTGCGATCGGGGGCCAGGTCTATATACGTGTTCTGCACGTACTCGTCCAGGGGATGGGCCAATGCCTTCTCGGCGGGGAGCAGCACCGATGTTAGGAGGCTGATCAGACCGAGGAGGCCGATCGACCACGGTAGGTGGCGTTTCACGGGTGCGTTCTCGGCTCGTTAGGCGACCGCCTGTTCGCCGTACTCCCTGGTCGGGTCGCGGTAGACGGAGTGAATATGCTGCACGTCGTTCATCTGATGCGCGAGCTCGATGTGCAGCGTCGGGCCCGTTATGCGGTAGTAGATAAGCGACCCGTTCGTGGTCGGCCCGCTCCACGCGAAGTAGGTCTCTGCCAGGCCATCTTCTATCTCGGCCATCCTGGCCTCGGCGGTATCGTCGTTGACGATGCCGACCCACTGACGGATCAGGTCCAGCAGCATGGCCTGCTGGTCGGCGTCCATCTCGGAGGCAGGGATGCCCTCCGGTTCGAGCACCCTGCCGTCCTCACCCGGACCTAAGACCAGGTCGGTGACCTCGTAGTCCAACATAGCCTGGTTCTGCTGCTCCGAATCCAGTGCGTTTATCAGATCGAACGCCTCGTCGTTCTCTACGCCCATCGGGCGTATCGTCCCACTGTCGAGCACGCTGGCCGACGCGAAGGCCGAAAGGTCGCCCGCCTCGTCGAGCGTATAATCCGCCGGCTGGACACCGACGAAGCTCGGCGTCAGCACGTTGTCCTGCCCATCTACCGTCAGGTTGAGCCCGAGGTGGTGGCCGTTAAACTGCAACATCCAGGGCTCGGTCTCCGAGGGGGTGCCGAAGATCGCGGGCCCGTAGAAATCTAACCCGAACAGGTCTGGCTTGCCTTCCTCTTCGCGTACCACCTGATCGCCCACCATGATGCCGACTGTTTTCTTGTAACCTTCCTCGCTCAACGCCGCCTGGAGGATCGCCATCGCGGCCTGCTGTTGCTCTTCCGTCATGTCGCTGAACGGTAAGCCGGGGCGTGGTACGACCGGAACGGGGAAGTTGCTCCAGCCCGATTTCGCGTCGCTGTCGAAATCGTAGGAGACCTGCTCGCGCTGGGCGTCGTCCAGCGTCCCCAGGAACGCTTCGGTCGCCGCAACTGTCCGAGAGGTCGCATCGCCGCCTCCCTGCGCGGACGTGGTGGTCTCCTCCTGGGAACGCTGTTCCTGAGAGCCGCCGCACCCGGCTAACAGCACGGCGAACAGGCAGCTGCCGACGAGCGCAAACAAGTTCAGAGTCGGTAGTAGACGTTTAACGATTCCCCTGACGCGCATATGTTTCTTCTCCTTCGTTCCGTGGGTCGGCGGCGGCGCCGGTAGGATAGGATTCCTAGATCGAGTGGTTCTCGAAAGGGGGCTGTTGTTGTGGGGCTCTTCTTCTTACCCCAGAGAGGCCCACCCCCACAAAGATAGCTTCGACTATTAACGAAAGGACGCCCGGGGGGTCTAGCCACCCCTCGTTGAGCATCGGTAGTCCGATCGTGCGGCTCTCTATGTACATGAAGAACGCCCCTCCGGCCATCACGACTCCCAGAGGCCACCCCCACCACGCTCGCCGGTAGATCCCCACCGCTGAAGCGAATGACCCTAGAGCGTTCAGGATGAACAAGAGTCCCAGGTATGTTGCGAACTCGAAGTACTCGGGCACCACAAGCAGGTGGATCAGGCCGACGAGAGTGATTAGAGCGGTGCCCCATAAGGTCGTTTTCCTCGATGCGTTTGTCATGGCCATAGTTGTTGTCCTTCTCCTCTCTTTGTGAGTGAATCTCATTGTTCGTTTTGTAGACTTGCAACTCAGGATATGAGCTTGCTATGCTGGGGCTAACAATCCCCATAGTATGGGAGTGAGATAACTTAGTCCCTTCGAGTTTCCGAGCCCTTCTACCGAACGATCTTCGGCATCCTGCGACCTGGAATTAAGGATCCAAGACAGGCCGCTCGGAGCGTGTCTCCGTCGCCTCCTTCCTAGCGCTCTCCTTGCTCTTCTATCCAGTCTCTTGAGTATCGTCGGGGACTTCCCGGGCGTTCTCGCCGCGAAGGATCTCGATGGACCTTTGGTACTCTTCGGCGGTGATCTCGCCTCGGGCGAAGCGCTCCCTGAGGATCTCCTCCGCCGAGTCCCGGGGCGCCTCCAGTCGCTCGTCCCTGCGAACCTTGGGGAAGATACGCACTCCCAACCAAACTACAGCGGCTACGAGCCCGCCCAAGAACACAATAAGTAATATAAACTCCGGTTGCCAGAGTTGGTCCAGCAGATCGTGGCCGTGCTGCAGCAGAAGGGCCGCGAGTACCCCAATCTGCCCGAGTATGATTGTCATGCCATGCATCTTGGCCCACCGCTCCCTGTTATCCGGCCATGCGTGTATTCGCGTCGCGGGGTCCACAAGGGGAGCAGTCCGTCTCCTTGGAATACTCCATGCACGGCTACGAGCCCGTACCCCGCCCGGCCATCAGCCGATCCATGAGGTCCCGCACGTAGTCTTCGTAGCTCCTCCGCGACGGTGTCTCGTGCAAGACTTCGTAGGACTTCACGTACTCTTCGGCGGAGAATTCGCCCCGAGCGAACCGCTCTCTGAGAATCTCCTCTGCCGAGCCTGCCCGCTCGCCCCGTCGAGAGGACAGGAGCCTCGTCACGCCCCACGCCGCCACAGCCAGAAGACATGCCAAAACTAGGATGGCGATGCCTCCCTCGATCAGATCGTGAATCATATCGAAAAATATCCTCCTCGCAGGCTCATCGGCAAGTTCATCATCTTTAGCACTCTTCTCCTTTCGGCACGGGCCTGCC
>JAWWQA010000499.1:0-2604 GCA_033854695.1 Rubrobacteraceae bacterium | reverse complement strand
GAGCAGGCTGTGGGCAATGAGCTATAGTGACGCTTATGAGTTGGCCGAGCGAATAAGCGAGGTCCTCCTCGGTGCTCATAAAGTCCTTCTATCCATTGCCCATAAGGTCTCCTGATCATGCACTAGGCCACAAGCTCTGTCACCTACATTGACTACAAGGCCTAGCGCTCCCTATAGTTCTGCACCAGGCACTAGTGGCTCGTTTGACTCAGACATGGCCATTAGTCGAATACGAGCTTCGTCGTTTTATGGGCAGGCGAGTACAACCTACGAACTCTCTGAATGGCCATTCACATAACAACTGACCCACTAGCTAGCGCCGAGGTCCGTTCCCCCGGCGCTTTTTCGTAGGAACTTTTTGCGCAGCGCCAGTCTGGGGGCAAAGCTCCACCTCTCCCCTAACCTCCGCCAGCTCCCCTCGTGCCTACTCTGCCTTCTTCTCGTTCAGCTTCTCTTTCGGACTGGCTGCCGCCACGATCTTTCTTCTGTGCCGGCCCATGAGATAGCCATTAGCTATTTGCGTCGGGAAGAGCAGTAAGTACGCTGTCCCTGCCCAGGACGCCGCTTCTTCCCCACCGAGCAGGGCGATGGCAATAGAGATTAGGCCCACCCCCATATTTATCATGAAGCTTTGTAACTGCTCACGTGTTACCGACCTCTCGTAAGCATTGAGCTCCAACGTTTCGCGCAAAGAGTAGGCTCTTAGGTACAGCAGAATGAACACAAACTCAACAGCTATGAATCCCGCTCCGTAGATCACCAGCAGGAGCGACATCTGCTCAGGCTCTATCTTTTCAATGACGGCTTCCGTCGATGGGCTTACAGCACTACTGTAGCCGAGCAACTCATCCATCAGGAAGGTGAAAAGGAACTTCAAGGGGTAGACGTAAAAGAGGACGAGATAGAGCAAGATAGCGTTGAGTAGCATAGTGAATCGGTCCTCGAGCCCGTATCGCCTAAAGAATCTGTACTGATCGGACCAAACTACAAAGAGCAGCCAGAAGCATATAGCGAAGGCGAAGAATCCGCGCATGGTCGTGAGGAGTTCGTCGAAGGTATCGGGTACCTCTAGTGATACAACTAGCAGCGTGACTGCAAAGGCGAAGACAGCGTCGGAGAATCCCTCGATGCGCGAGACTTCCCCGCCGCGCCAGGAGAACCCTTCCTCGTTGCTAGCCCCTCTTTGCACTAAAGTCTCACGCATCATCTCTACCTCTAGCTTCCTCCCCGTTCTCGCTATCTCTGAGCTTAGCAGAGAGGTTATTGGCTGCTGTACTTTTCACCTTGTAGAGGAGGTTTTTGATACACCTCCGTTGCGTACTTGGTAGGCTCATTAGCCCGTGACGAGGTTTATCACCAAGGCCAGAATCGAGGTGTTGAAGAAAAACGAGAGAATTTGATGTCCAAGGACCGCTCGGCGTATCGATCGCCCGGTTACATCCACGTCAGAGACGGCAAAGCTCGTACCGATCGTGAAGGCGAAGTAGGCGAAGTCGAGTTGGTCCGGACTCTGCTCGCTTGGAAAGGTAAGCCCTCCGGCCGATTCTTCGGATCGATAGTACAGGTAAGCGTAGTGCAGCGCATAGGAGGTGTGAAGTAATCCCCACGCCGAGATCACTCCTAAAGCGGCCATGAAAGCCACGGATGCGCCTGCTAGGGTCTCCAGGTCGCGTACATCGGGCACCAAGCTGATCGCCAACAACACACCCACCAAGCTTACCAAGACGATGAAAAACAAAGAGCTCGACCGACTAACTAAGAACAGTGCCCGCAGTACTCGCAGAACCACCGAGCGCAATATGGAAAGATGCGGGCGAGGTGGTATTCGCTGCTCTAAGGCCCATCGACGGGTTTGCTGGGGGGACGACCGGGTTATCAGTAACCAGGTAAGCCCCAAGTAAACGAGTGTCCAGACGTCCCAGAAGATCACCAATCTCAGCACCCAGATCTCCCAGAAGGTTAACAACCAAAGCCCGGAACCTATTGCCCAGAGCCGCAGCGCATAGACGACGATAAGGGCAATGATTGCTGCTGTCAGTATCCGCCAAAAATCCCTCAGGGGGCTTACCCGCCCTGTAGTGAGCCACTCTAACACTCGCGCAGCCTTTGACACTGAATAAGTCTAGCTTAGCTTCCTAGCCGGAAATAGTGCATTTGGCTCATGCTATGCGCCTTATACATTAGCAACAATACGTGAGAAGGCAGGCTGCACGAAAGAATGGAGTCTAAATTGGTCAGTTTATTCTTTCTGGTTCTAGGCTTGGTGGTTGGCGCTGTACACCTCTATCTGGATAAGCAACCCCGAACCAAAGGACGGGTAGCGCAGATCTTCCTGCTGTGGCTACTCGTGATAACCGTTGGGATCCAAGGTATTTTCGCCTTCATAGGCCACACGGTTTACGCTGATACCACTGCAGCATCCATAGGCTGGCCAACGGGCAATCCCTTCCAAAGTGAAGTAGCTGTGGCGAACCTGGCGGTGGGTGTTTTGGGGATCCTCTGCTACTGGATGCGGGGGAGCTTCTGGAACGCTACTGTGATCGGATTCTCTGTGTGGTGGCTGGGAGATGCCGTGGTGCACATCAGGAGTATAGTGGTCTCAGC